>DASUGV010000403.1:0-5045 GCA_036273835.1 Rhodocyclaceae bacterium | reverse complement strand
CGATCTAACGAGCATATTTCCCCCTTTTATTATTGGTGGATGTGTTGTCGATCAAAGCTGATCGCACCACATTTTACTTACGTTACGTTAGTTCTTGTTGATTCGTATTGCTTATTTACAACATCTCTGTTGAATCTTCATCCCAAGTTGGAAGATAGCATATGGCGAATGCTTAGAAAAAGAGAAAAAGGGCTGTTTCCCAGCTTTTTCTTTAAAACACTATGAAATCTGCATTGTTCAATTCGTTCCTTGCGGCGGTGCCACTTCTTTGATGATTTTCCAACTCGCGCCTTCACGCTTGAGTGTTAGCGTTTTAGGCACGTCGTCATTGTAATTGTTGGAGCGGTAGTGTTGTTGGAACCTGATTTCGTAGCTGTCCGCCGCGAGCTTCTTGAACTTGAGATTTTCTACGGTGACGGAGATCGAACGCTTGTTGAGACGTTTGGCGCGCAGCGTTTTCCAGTTGGCTTTGTCGCTGACAGTCAGCGGCGTAAAGTCCGTCGAATAGAAATCGAGATAAGCGGCGAGATTACGCGCGGACCATGCGCTGGCCCATGCACGCACGGTTTTTTCCGTCGTTGCTTCATCGGTGTTTGTTGCCACCGGTGGCGTTGCAACGGGCGCCGATGCGGCGGAGGCTGGCGGTGGTGGCGGCAACGCGACGGGAGTGGATGCTGTTGATGACGACGTCATGGGTGCGGGCGTAATCGGCGACAACGTGCCGGACGAAACGGGACGTGGTGGCCGACTTGCCATCACGGCGGCCGTATCGAGCTCCGAGTACGTTGGCATAATGGTGTCGCAGCGAACAGGCGTATTCTCCAGCGACTTGCTGTCCTTGTTGCCGTCTTGCGCGATGATGGCTTCGTCCGGCCTTTCGGCCGTGCTGGCGGCCAATCCCAGCGTGGAGAGCAAGCGGTGGGTTGCGGCTAGCACGCGATATTCGGCAAGTGTCAAGTCAAATTGCGCGCCGACCAGCGCACGGCGCGCTTCGAACAATTCGTTTTCGGTGTCGAGCACATCGAGCAAAGTGCGCTGGCCGATATCGAATTGCTGCCGATAAGCGTCGCGTGCTTTTTCCGTCGACAACTGGTGTTGTTCCAGGTATCGAATCTGTTCGTGCAGCTTGCGCAAATCATCCCAGGCTATGACAGTGGTCTGACGCACATCGCGGCAGGATTTGTCGCGCATTTCCGCTGCTGCGTTATACAAATCTTGTGCCGAGCGAATACGCGCCTGATCGCTGCCGCCGCGAAACAGGTTGTAGTTGAGCGTGATCTGCGCAACGCTGTCGCGGTATGTGCCAGGAAGCCCTTGGCGGTTGCGCTCGACATCGTGCGAAGCGTGGAATTCGATCGTCGGTGCATAGGCGGCGCGCCGCACATCGGTTTGTGCGCCTGCGGAACGCAGATTGGATACGGCGGCAAGGTAATTGGGATTGTCGTTGATGGCGGTTACCAAAACTTCTTTTTCTTGCGGCAACTGATTGGTTACTTGCGGCACATCGGCCAGCACGGGAGGCGGTTCGCCGACCACGCGTTCGAAGCGTGCGCCGACATCGTGCAGATTGCTGCTCTCGGTCAGCCAGTTCGATTGAGCTAGCGCCAAGCGCCCGGCCGCCTGCTCGAGATCGACGCGCCGTCCCACGCCGGCACGCACTCTTTCCTCGATTTGGTCATAAATTTCCTTGTGCGTACCCCAATTGTCTTGAGCAAGCTCGATGAGTTGCCGATAACGTTGTACGTCGATATAAGCGCGCGCTACTTCCAGCGCCGTATCGTCGGTGGTGGCGAGCAGTTCGTAGTAGCGTGTGGCCCTGGCGTAACCCAGGCGGCGGATTTCGCTGGTGGTGCCGAAGCCATCGAAAAGTAGTTGATGCAGTTGCAGGATGACGCCGGGGTTATTGAAGTACTCGGCATTGAATCCGGGATTTTCGAGACGCTCTCTGCCATAGAACGAATCGAGATCGATGCGAGGACGCAGATCGCCGCGCGCGGCTTCTTGATCGTGCGTGGCGGACAGAAATTCGTAGAGCTTTGCGCGTACATCGGGATTTGCGGCCAACGCCCGCTCGGTGATTTCACCGAGAGTGGCGGCACCGACAGCCGACTGCGCGAACGCCAGTGCAATAGCGAGATATATTCTTGTATGCATCTGGTATAGCTTCAAAACGGAGTGTCCTCCTCGTCCTCAAGGGAGCGATTACATTAGAGGCGGATTTTAGCCACTGTTTACTGTCATTGGGCTACTTTGTTGGACTAACGGACTGCTAAATCCTGCATATTTTTGTGTCTTGGCACCTATGGTCGCGCAAAACGAGAAATTTTTACCGACTGAACGATGCGCTTAACGCGGGGCGAAATCATTGCGATGTTTAAATCATGCGCACGATTTTGCGTGGCGCTGGCGGCGCTCGTGTGCGCGTTGTCGTCGATTGCTGCTCACGACGACGAACGGATGCAGCGCACAATCGTCCAGCGTTTCGGGCCGGATGCTGCACGTGCGTTGCACGATTGGCGCGACATGCTGGCGCAAGCCGCTGCGCTGCCCGAAGCAGACAAGCTGCGGCGCGTGAACGATTTTTTCAATCGGCGCATTACATTTCAGGACGACATCGTAGTGTGGGGCCAGGACGATTACTGGGCGACGCCGCTGGAGATGCTGGGCAAGGGCGCGGGCGATTGCGAGGACTTCGTAATCGGAAAATATTTCAGTTTGATCGAATTGGGTGTTCCGGCTAGTCAAATGCGAATGACATATGTGCGGGCGCGTATCGGCGGTCCGCAAAGCAGCATCACACAGGCGCACATGGTGCTGAGTTACTACGTCACGCCAAATGCCGAACCCCTCGTGCTCGACAGCTTGATCAGCGAAATCCGTCCGGCATCGCGCCGGCCGGATTTGACACCGGTATTCAGTTTCAACAGCGATGGCGTGTTCATGGCGGGCGCGACGGCTCCGAGCAGCCCGGTCGATCGTCTGTCGCGCTGGAAAGATTTGCTACTCAAAATGAAGGCGGAAGGCTATGAACCCTGAGCACTTGTATGCAATGCTAGAAAAAAACAGGAGGAGATCATGTCCCTGCTGACCCGTCTATGGTTGAGTGTCATTCTTGCCACCTTGCTGGCGCTGGTGGGTAGTTTCGTGCTGAGCGTAGTGACTGCGCGCGGATATTTGACGCAGCAGCTCTACGCGCAATCCAGCGACAGTGCTGCGTCGCTGGCGCTTTCCATGTCGCAGCAAAGCAAGGATGCGGCGATGAGCGAACTGATGGTCAGCGCGCTCTTCGACTCCGGCCATTTCGAGGCCATTACCTACAAAGACATGGCCGGTCACGTCATAGTCGAACGTCATAATTCTAATGTCATGGCGGATGCGCCAGCCTGGTTCGTCGGACTCGTGCCGCTCAAGTCCCAATCGGGCGAGGCGCTGGTGTCCGATGGCTGGAAGCAGGCAGGCAAGGTGGACGTGCGCGCAAGTACGCGTTATGCATACGGCGCGTTATGGCATGGTGCGCTGGAACTGGCGGCTATGCTTGCTGTTGTCGGTTTGCTGTTGGGCAGCGCGGTGACGTTGCTGATGCGCTGGGCGTGGCGTCCTTTGGGTGCCATCGTCAATCAGGCCGAAGCGATCGGCAAACGCAATTTCGTAACGGTGCCGGTGCCGCATGTGAAGGAAATGCGCGTCGTTGCGCATGCAATGAATGGCATGGTTGCGCGCGTCCAGGCGATGTTCGCCGAGCAGGCCGCGCGCATGGATCAATTGCGTAACGATGCCAATCGCGACCCGCTTACGCAATTGCCCAACCGCGGTCTGTTCATGGGACGGCTGCGGCATGAACTGGTCGATGACACGGCTGCACCTGCCGGCGCGCTGATCGTATTTCGCATCATCGATCTGGCCGACGTCAATCGGCGTTTGGGCCGCGCGCGCGCGGATGCGCTGATCCAGGCATGCACTTCCATTTTGAATATGTGTGCCAGCGAGCAAGCAGAGGCCGAAAGTGGACGGCTCAACGGTGCCGAATTTGCATTGCTGATGCCCAACGCCGATGCGGCAACGGCAACAACAGCGGCGACTCAGCTCAGCACCGGTTTTGACAATCTTTATCGTCGTGAATATACGGATCAACAACCCGTCGCGGTCGTCGGTTGGACGCTATACAAGCAAGGCGAGAACGCCAGCGAAGTGCTGCTCCGCGTGGACAACGCGCTTATGCAAGCGGAATCTTCTGAGCAGCCGTTGACGGCGAATGCTGACGTTGGTGGCACCGTCAGCGAGAATCGTCCGGCCATTCACGTGGATGATTGGCGCCATCAGATCGACCATGCATTGGAGAACCGCGATTTCGAATTGGTGACTTACCCGGTGACACGCTGCGATGGCAGCCTGCTGCATCAGGAAGCCATGTTGCGCATGCTGGCAACGGATGGGCAGCGCCTTTCCGCGGGACAATTCATGCCCGTGGCAATGCGGCTTGGGCGCACTGCCGATCTCGATCTATTGGCTTTACAATTGGCGCTCACGAGACTGGAGTCGACGCGCGAAGATGTCGCCGTGAACATCTCGCCATTGTCATTGGAGCATCCGGGATTTTTGACGGCACTGGACAATCTTCTTGATCTAGCTGGGGGCAAGGCTGGCCGTTTGTGGCTGGAACTGTCCGAGCGTGGATTGGGCGAGGAAGCGGGATTGCAAGCCGTGGCGGCGCTATCGAATGTGTTGACTTCGCATGGCTGCAAACTTGGCATCGAACATTTCGGCCGGCACTTCGCCGCGATGCCGCGCTTACATGCGGTGCGGTTGGACTATCTCAAGCTTGATGGCGGATTCGTAGCCGATATCGACACGCATGAAGGCAATCAGCGCTTCGTCAAAACAGTGGTCGATGTGGCAGGTAGTCTGGATATCCGCGTCATCGCCGAGCGCGTGATGACCGATTCCGAATGGCGCACATTGGCAGAGCTAGGCGTTAGCGGTGTGACCGGTCCAGCCGTGACGAAAAGATTGAAACACGGTGAATAAACAAAATTGTTGAAAATTAA
>DASUGV010000402.1:0-5994 GCA_036273835.1 Rhodocyclaceae bacterium | reverse complement strand
TGATGGGCGCCATGGCAATGATGATCAAGGTGAGATGCCAGGCTTTCCATAACAGCGCGGCAGTCAGCGCGACGACAGTGAGCGAATCCTGGATGACGACGACCCACGCCGTCGACAAGGCGCTGCCTACTTGCGGAATGTCGTAGGTGATGCGCGACAACATGCGGCCCGAAGTCTGGGCCTGGTGGACGGAGACGGGCAGGCGCATCTGGTGATTGAACACGAGCCGCCGCAAATCTTCGATGGATTTGTTGGCGACCCATTGGCTCGATACGTTGGCGACATATTCGGCCAATCCCTTGGCGAGCGCTGCGAGCAGAATCAGCAGCGGAATGCGCCACATCGATTCCGCGTTCTTGGCGATCAGGCTTTGATCGAGCAGCGGCTCCAGCAATCCCGGCAGCACCGGATTGAGCGCGGCAGCGATCGCCATGCCGATCAGCGAGATCAGCGCTACGCGCCAGTACGGCTTGATGTAGGCGAGCAGCCGTTTGTAGAGAGCGAAGGAATCTTTCATGCCCTCACCACAATGGCGGAAATTGAAAAACAAAAATGCTTTACCGCAGAGACGCAGAGGGTCGCAGAGGGCTGCAGAGAAATGCCATCGTATTTTCTCTGCGGCCCTCTGTGTCTCTGTGTCTCTGCAGTGAGAAGGTTTGGTCTTGAGTGCATGTACGTTTCACTCACGGTCGAGCACTTTGTCGACAATAAAATCCGCCCAGCCCTTGGGTCTGAATTGCGCCTTCAGCATGCCACGGTCATATACTGTTTCGACCCAAGTCATGAAATCGATGGGGGTCTTGGCGTTGTCGGCGAGATAAGATGCGAAGAAAAAATCCAGGATGCCGGTCTTGGAAGCTTTCAGGTGTCCGTAATACCAGTCGAGTTCATGCAGCACGTTCTCGATCGGTTCGCCCAGGCGGAAGTGGCGATAGAGCGCCGCGGCGAAACCCGCGCGGTCGGCGCCGGATTTGCAATGGATCAGCGCCGGATATTCCATGCGATTGAAAAGATCGCGTGTGGTGCGCAGCACGTTCGCATCCGGTGCGCTGCGCGACAGGATGCCCTTGTGGTTGACGAGCGCGATACCCAGTTCGCGGCAGGTTTGTTCTTCCAGCGCATAGCGACGCGTGGAGTCGGCACCGCGCAGATTCACGATTGTCTTGATGCCGTACTTCGCGTGATATTTGCGGATCTGCCCTGGACTGGGTTGGCTGCACCGGTAAAGTCCTCCGGGCAGCGCGTGAAAATTGTTGTAGATCACGCGGAATAATCCGTGATCGACGAACAACATGTCGAGGTAAGCCAGACTGCGGCCGAGCGTTGTACTCAAATCCCGTGTCACGTGGAGTTTCCGGAAGGCGAAAGCAGGATTATCGGCGACGAGACCCGTCTCTCACAAGCTGCGTTTTATCGCGTGCTACCATCGCTCGAGTTTTACGCCGCATTTTTGCCCTTACAGCATGCACGACATCGCCAGCCATTTTTCTGAAGACGGTTCGCTCGCGCGGATCATTCCGGGCTTTCGTCCGCGCGCGCAGCAGATCGAAATGGCCGTTGCCATAGCCGAAGCGGTGAAAGGCAATCGCGTGTTGGTGGCGGAGGCGGGCACCGGTACCGGTAAAACGTTTGCATATCTGGTACCCGCGCTATTGTCCGGCGGCAAGGTGATTATTTCGACGGGCACCAAGACATTGCAGGATCAACTTTTTCATCGTGACCTGCCGGCGGTGCGCAACGCGCTGAAGGTGCCGGTGAGCGTGGCGCTGCTCAAGGGACGCGCGAATTACGTTTGTCACTACCATCTCGAACGTGCGCAGATCGAAGGACGATTTTTTTCGCGCGAAGAAGTGGATCACGTGCGCGCTATCGCACGCTTCGCTAAGCATACCAATACCGGCGACAAAGCACAGTGCAGCGAAGTGCCGGAAGATTCGGGTGCGTGGATATCGACAACTTCCACTCGCGACAATTGTTTGGGACAAGAATGTCCGAACGTGAAGGAATGTTTTGTGCTCGCCGCGCGTCGCGCCGCGCAGGAAGCAGACGTGGTCGTCGTCAATCATCATTTGTTTTTTGCCGATGTCATGTTGCGCGACGAAGGCATGGCGGAGTTGTTGCCGGCATGCAATACGGTTGTCTTCGACGAAGCGCATCAACTGCCCGAAACGGCCTCGCTGTTTTTTGGCGAGTCGGTGTCCACCGGCCAGTTGCTCGATCTCGCGCGCGATACGCGCAACGAAGCGCTGACTGCCGCGCGCGATTTCGTTCCGTTGCAGGATGCGACGCGCGAACTGGAAAAATGCGCGCGCGATTTGCGTCTGGCGGTGCCCGGTGAAAATGCACGTATGGGATACGCGCAGATTGCGAACAACAAAGATTTCCACGCGGCGCTCGATGCATTGGAAAAAAAGATCGTGGAATTCGTCGCGCTTGCCGAGACGCAAGCGGAACGTTCCGAGGGTTTGGAAAAATGCTGGCAGCGCGCGACGGAAATATCGCAACGCGTACAACGCTGGCGATGTGCCGACCAGCCGGATATCGTGCGCTGGGTCGAGGTATTCAGCCAGTCCGCCGCGTTGAATGCAACGCCGCTACATGTCGGTGACATATTCCGCAAGCAGATCGAAGGACAGGCCAAGAGCTGGATCTTCACATCGGCGACGCTAGCCGTCGGTAGCAGCTTCGCTCACTACAACGATGAGCTCGGCTTGAACCAATTGGAAAATCCCGCGCAGAGCGCCGTGTGGGGAAGTCCTTTCGATTACGACGGCCAGGCGCTGCTCTACGCACCCGATGGGATGCCCGATCCCAACAGCATGGAATTTGCCGATGCCGTCGTGAACGCGGCATTGCCCGTGATTCGCGCCGCGCAGGGGCGCACTTTCGTGTTATGCACCTCGCTTAAAGCGATGACGCGTATTCATGAAGGTCTGCAAAACAAATTCTTCCGCGAGAGTCTGGATTTTCCATTGTTGCTACAGGGGCAGGGTTCGCGCTCGGAGTTGTTGGAGCGCTTCCGCCAACTCGGCAATGCCGTGCTGGTGGCGAGCCAGAGTTTTTGGGAAGGTGTGGACGTGCCGGGCGATGCACTCTCGGTTGTCATAATCGACAAACTGCCTTTCGCGCCGCCCGACGATCCGGTGCTCAAGGCACGCGTCGACTGGATGGAGAAGCAAGGCCGCAATCCATTCATGGAATATCAATTGCCGCGTGCCGTGATCAGCATGAAGCAAGGAGCAGGGCGGCTCATTCGTACCGAGCAGGATCGCGGCGTGTTGATGGTGTGCGATCACCGCATGTTGAGCAAGCCTTATGGACGACGCATCTGGCAAAGCTTGCCGCCGATGCGCCGCACTAAGGTGTTGGCCGATGTTGTGGCCTTTCTAGAGCAACTGCCCGCACCGGCTCCGCCGCAGGAACTCTTTTCCTGAGTTCTCTCTGATATTCCCATTTATCATATCTGTTGGCGCGTATATCACGCGCAATGACTCCATGCTTCGCTTCAGATGCCGAAGCTGCAACAAGGCGCGCTCCGCACACAGTTTTCTCGCCGGCCTTCGTGACTTATTCACGAACGAAGCCCTTAATTCGATCTCTCACATGCCGATATGCGGGAATACCTGTGTCGCGTCCATCCCGCATCAGCGGGTAATCTTGCGCAGACACATTACATCCACTGATCGATTCCCAACTTACTAGAGGAAAGACGACGGCATGCAAGACAACGTCTTCATAAAGACACCGGCAGGTACAGAAGAGATCCGCACGCGTCAATTGCGACTGACGCCGCGTTTGCGCTCATTGCTGGTTCTGATCGATGGCAAGCACAGTGCGGACAAGCTGCTTGAGATGCTCAAGGCCATTGGCGTGACCATGGAGAATGTGCAGGAACTCCTCGATATGGGGCTGATCGTGCATGCGGGCCGGACGACCGTCATGCCGTTCGAAACGACCTCGCCTGTTGCCGAAGTAATGCCGGTTGCCGAACCCATTACCGAAGGCAGCGGTCAGTTGGCGGCGTTGTATAGCCTGTTCAATGGATTCATCCGGCCCACGTTTGGATTGCGTGGTTTCATGTTGCAGATGCAACTGGAAAAATGTACCTCGCTAGATGATTACCGGGCGCTGTCTCACGACGTATTGACGAGTTTGCAGGATTTGCAAGGTGAGGCGGCCGTTTCGAGTTTGATGTCGCGGATCGAGTCCATCATGGGGCCATTGCATGATCGATAGTTGCGAATGGTTCGCACTACGAGACCTCGATCTCAAGATTCAGGCAATTGGCATAATCCGTTCGAAAAATATTTTTTTATTTCCCTAAAGTTTACCCGGATAGCGACGTAAGCATATCCGTGGATACTCTCCACGTATCGACTCTCTCCTTGAACCGCCTCGCAAGAGGCGGTCTTTTCTTGTGCTTTCGGTTTGAGATGTTTGAATTTTCTTTGTTCGGCCGCTAAAGCTTGAAAGGGAGAGGACGTTAATACGCTGTTTGGCAAAAGTGCGTCGCTGCAATGACTATTCCAATGGCTAATCAATTCCTGGATCAGATTTCATACCGAGCGCAGCTACTTGCGCTCAACGCCATGCTCGAAGCCGCTTGCGCAGGCCTCGAAAGCGGCCGGTTGGCACAAACATTGGATTCGATAGACGTTCTGGCTCAATCGTTACGTGGCCGCAGAGATGTGACCGTGATCGACCTTGATCATGTGGACGATCTGCAACGCTGCTATCGCGCGGTGCTCGATCTCTAGTTGCTCATCTAGCTTTCTGTTCTCCTTCCGCGAGAGCGTCTCCTCCGCAGAATTCCCAGCACTTAATTTTTTAGTGCGTTCCCGAGTCGCATACGTTATCGATTTGGCATTTTCATCAAAAATACGTTTTCCCATGAAGACTGCAACGCGAAAATGGCCGAAAAACTGATGCATGAGCACATGGCGCACGCGCGCCAAGTCGTTGTCGCCGAACTTGGAGGCAAGAATAAGGATTAGCTGCCACATGCCATCCTGACGGCGCACTTTATGGATGCGTGATGCATATGGCATCCATATGGCATCCATCGCGTTCGCTTATCGGGCCCGAACGCAATAAGCAGGATTGTTAAATAGTAATTCTGTGCCGCCATCGGGTCGATACCGCGATAAATAAGCGGGGCTTTCTACATTTGTTCCACCCGGCAGTTCTTGCCCCCCCGGCAAATAATGGCCCTCACTCTGGAGAGGGGCTATGGCTGAGGGCAGCGATCTCGAAAAATCAGAAGCAGCGACGGGCCGACGAATTGATCAGGCGCGCGAGGAAGGGCAGGTTCCGCAATCGAAGGAACTGCAAAACTTTCTGCTTCTTACGGGTGGCGTGGGCGGATTGTGGATGACTTCGCAATGGATGTACCAGCACGTCGGCCAACTCATGCAGGATGGGCTGACAATCGGCCGCCAGCAGGCGTTTGATCCCACTGTCATGGAGCAAGTGCTCGCGCGTCTGGCCGGGGAGGGGCTGCTCGCCATCGCTCCGTTGTTGGTCATACTGGTGGTTGCATCGTTCGTTGGGCCGCTGTCCCTGGGCGGATTCAATTTTTCCTCCAAAGTATTCCAGTTCAATTTTTCTCGCATGAATCCGCTGACCGGCGTGGCGCGGATGTTTTCATTGCATGGCGTTGTAGAACTGTTCAAGAGCGCCTTGAAAGCCGGCATTGTCGGTGGCATCGGCGCCTGGTTACTGTGGCACAGCCGCGACGATTTGCTGGCTCTTATGTCAATGCCATTGGAGAGCGGCCTGGCCCGCTTTGGCCAGATGCTGCTGTCGGCCGCGGTTACCTTGGTCGTCAGTCTGGCGCTGGTTGCGGCGATCGATGTGCCATTCCAACTGTGGCAGTACTACCACCAACTGAAGATGAGCAAAGAGGAACTCAAACAAGAGTCCAAGGAATCCGAAGGCGACCCGAAGATGAAGGGCCATATCCGTTCGCGCCAGCGCGCGATGGCGCGTCGCCGC
>DASUGV010000401.1:0-2478 GCA_036273835.1 Rhodocyclaceae bacterium | reverse complement strand
GAGGATTGGAGCGAAGCAATCTCCGTGCACTGAAATTAATAAAGCAGTTCGGGCTGTCCTAGTACCGACACGTACTGTTGGGCACCCAGTTTGCTCTCTTGTTGCGTAATACTGCGCTGCGCTTCTATTATGCCGCTCTCGTTGTGCACCTTCTCAAGGTGGCGAACGGCCTACCCGATACCTAATAAAAATGAGCAAACAGTTGATCATTGCCGAGAAGCCATCCGTTGCGCAGGATATTGCGCGCTCGTTGGGTGGCTTTACTCGCGAAGGCGATTTCTTCGAAAGCGAAGAATACGTGCTGTCGTCGGCCATTGGTCATTTGCTGGAACTGGCGGTTCCAGACGAATTCGAAGTCAAGCGCGGCAAGTGGTCTTTCGCCAATCTGCCGGTAATTCCACCGCGCTTTCAACTCAATCCAATCGAACGCACAGCCGATCGTTTGCGACTTCTCACCAAACTCATCAAGCGTAAAGATGTCACCGGGTTGATTAATGCTTGTGACGCCGGCCGCGAAGGCGAATTGATTTTCAACTACATCGCGGAGCACGCGAGCACAGCCAAACCTGTTCGTCGATTATGGCTGCAGTCCATGACAGCCCAATCCATTCGAGACGGATTCGTGCATCTGCGCAGCTCAGGCGAGATGTCGGGTCTGCGCGAAGCTGCGGTGTGCCGCGCCGAAAGCGATTGGTTGATCGGCATCAATGGCACGCGTGCCATGACGGCTTTCAATTCCAAAACCGGCGGGTTTCATTTGACAACGGTCGGTCGTGTCCAGACACCGACATTGACCATTGTCATAGAGCGTGAAGAGCGCATTCGCAAATTCGTATCGCGCAATTACTGGGAAGTCGAAGGGCATTTTAGCGCCAAAGCAGGCGAATACACAGGCCGCTGGTTCGATGAAAAATTCAAGAAGTCCGAAGACGAACATGCTAACGCTAGCCGGCTTTGGGATATCAAGAGCGCCGAGGCGATTCGCAGCAAATGTATCGGCAAGCCAGGCAAGGTCGAAGAGGAAGCCAAGCCTTCTAATCAACTTTCACCGCTGCTATTCGATTTAACCTCGCTGCAACGCGAAGCCAATAGCCGTTTTGGTTTTTCGGCGCGCACAACCTTACAAATCGCTCAGGCGCTCTATGAGAAGCACAAGGTACTGACCTATCCGCGTACCGATGCGCGCGCGCTGCCGGAGGATTATGTCGCTACGGTACCGAGTATTCTTGGTGCGTTGCCGACAGAGTTTTCGCCATTCGCGACTGAGATCATCAAACATGGTTGGGTCAAGGCAAACAAGCGCATTTTCAATAACGCCAAGATTTCCGACCACTTTGCAATCATCCCGACCGGCACGGCACCAAAAAGTTTATCGGAAGCAGAAAGCAAGATTTACGATCTGGTGACACGCCGCTTCCTTGCAGTGTTTTATCCAGCGGCGGAATATCTGATCACCACGCGCATTACACGTGTGGAAAGCGAGGCATTCAAAACTGAAGGCAAGGTTCTGGTGAATCCTGGCTGGCTCGCTGTCTATGGCAAGGAAGGAGCGGTCGAGGGCGAAGATTCTACTGGATCGCTCGTGCCCGCGACACCGAACGAAGTAGTCGATGCTGACGAGATCATCGTCAAGGCGCTGCAAACCAAACCGCCCGCCCGTTACACAGAAGCCACGCTGCTATCGGCCATGGAAGGCGCAGGCAAGCTGATCGACGATGAGGAATTGCGTGCCGCCATGGCAGGCCGCGGTTTGGGTACGCCGGCCACGCGCGCGCAAATCATCGAAAACTTGATCGCCGAAACTTACATGCTGCGCGAAGGCCGCGAACTCGTGCCGACCGCCAAGGGCTTCTCGCTCATCACACTGCTCAAGGGACTCGGCGTAACGGAGCTGGCTTCGGCCGAGCTTACCGGCGAGTGGGAATCCAAGCTAGCACAAATGGAGAAGGGATTGTTGTCGCGCGCGGAATTCATGGAGCATATCGAAGCCATGACGCGCGATATCGTCGAACGCGCAAAACGTTACGAATCCGATACCGTGCCCGGCGACTTCGCTACGCTGCAGACGCCGTGCCCGAAATGCGGCGGCGTCATCAAAGAGAACTATAAAAAATTTCAGTGCCAGTCCTGCGACTATGCGCTGTGGAAAATTGTGGCAGGCCGTCAATTCGAACTGCAGGAAATCGAAACACTGCTGTCGACCGGTAAGGTAGGTCCGTTACTTGGTTTCCGCAACAAGATGGGCCGCACGTTCAATGCCGAAATCAAACTCAATGACGACAAACTGCCTGAATTCGATTTCGGCCAGCCGCGCGAGGACGATGCCGGCGAGCCGCCCGATTTTTCCGATCAACAAACGCTTGGCCCTTGCCCCAAGTGCAAGTCGAACGTATATGAACATGGCATGGCGTATGTGTGCGAGAAATCTCTCGGCGCAAACAAGACCTGCGATTTTCGTTCGGGCAAAATTATTTTGCA
>DASUGV010000400.1:0-2752 GCA_036273835.1 Rhodocyclaceae bacterium | reverse complement strand
GCAGAGTCGCGATTGATTGCGACGAGTGCATACGACGACAAGGACAATAACTCGAGCCCCAAATACACCGTCAGCAAACTGCCTGCCGCAATCAACACCATGATGCCAAGCAGAGAGAACAGCACCAGCAGATAGTATTCGGGGCTCTCCAGTTTACGATCGGCCATGTAACTACGACCGTAAAGCAACGCCATGGACACGCACAGACAAGCGATGACCTTGAGCAAATCGCCCATCGGATCGTCGACATACATATAGCTGAAAGTGAAACCGAATTTGCCTGTCGTCGTATAGGCGATTGCCGCGGCGGCCAGGATGGTGAGCTGACTTGCGTAATATGCAAATGTCGTGGCACCGCGTTTCATGAGCGGCGCGACCAACAATATCAATAGCGCCATCGCCGCGACAAAAATTTCGGCGATTGCAGGATAGAGATCGGGGATTTGAAATTCCATCTTGAGCTTGTTTGCCTATGCGTTGGCTTGTTCGTATTTGTTCATGTCGATCAGAGCTTGCTCTGTGCGACATGCTTGAGCAGATCGCTCACCGACGCGTGCATGATTTCGGTCACTGGCCGCGGATAAATACCCATCGCCAGCACACACGCGGCGAGAATCGCAAGGAAGGCAAATTCGCGCCGGTTGATATCCGTCAGTTTTGCTACATGTGCATTTGCAATCGCGCCGAACACAACACGCTTGTACATCCACAAGGTGTAAGCCGCTCCTGTCACCAAAGTAGTCGCCGCGGCAAAACCCACCCAGAAATTGAACTGCACCGCACCGAGCGCCACCATGAATTCGCCCACGAATCCGCTTGTCGCCGGCAGGCCGGCATTGGCCATCGCGAACAACATGAACAAAGCAGCGAACTTCGGCATGGTGTTCACCACGCCACCGTAATCGGCGATCTGACGGCTATGCATGCGGTCGTACAAAACGCCGATGCACAGAAACATCGCACCCGAAACAAAACCGTGCGAAATCATCTGCACCAACGCACCTTCCACGCCTAGTTGATTGAACATGAAAAAACCCAGCGTGACGAAACCCATATGCGCAATGGATGAATACGCGACGAGCTTCTTCATGTCGGCTTGCATCAGCGCAACGAAGCCGATGTAGATGACCGCGATCAGCGACAATGCAATCATCATAGGCGCCGCCGCATGACTGGCATCGGGCAAGATAGGCAGCGAAAATCTCAGAAAACCGTACGCACCCAGCTTCAAGGCAATGGCGGCCAAAACTACTGAACCACCGGTTGGCGCTTCCACGTGCGCATCCGGTAGCCACGTGTGCACGGGCCACATCGGCACCTTGACCGCAAAGGAAATCAGGAAAGCCCAGAAAATAAGTTGCTGTACATCGGCGCTCAGATGCAGCTGATGCCACTCCAGAATGCTGAAGCTGCCACCCGATGTCTGGAATAGGTAGATGAATGCCAATAGCATTAACAGCGATCCGAGCAGCGTGTAGAGGAAAAACTTGATCGCCGCATACACGCGATTTGCGCCGCCCCAAATACCGATGACGAGATAGAGCGGAATCAGTGAAGCCTCGAAGAATACATAGAACAGCACACCATCGAGCGCCGAAAAGATGCCATTCATGAGCCCCGACATGATCAGAAAGGCCGCCATGTATTGGGCCACCTTGACCTGAATCACTTCCCAACCGGCGACTACCACGATGATGGTGATGAAACTGTTGAGTAACACGAAGGGCATGGAGATGCCATCCACACCGAGGTTGTAATTGACGTTGAAATAAGGAATCCACGGCGCATTCTCGACAAACTGCATTGCGCTGGTGTGGATATTGAAACCGGTATAAAGCGGAATCGTTACGAGAAAGCCGAGCACGGCGCCAATCAACGCGATGAGGCGAGCGACTGGCGCGCTTGAATCGCGGCCGGCAAACAACGCCAGCACACCTGCGGCAATCGGAATCCAAATCGCAAGGCTGAGATAGGGCACTGCGGTCATCTGCTATTTCCGTCTTTTATTTAATGTTATGCAACTATTTACAGACCCAAGCCCCATGGCTTGAATGCCCACAGCATCAACACGACACCGATGATTATCCAGAACGCATATTGGTAGATATGACCGGTCTGAATGAAGCGCGACATGCGCGCTATCCAGCCTACCAGTCCTGCGCTGCCATTGACCGCCATGCCATCGATCAATGCCTCGTCGCCCACTTTCCACAAAATACGACCTAGCAAGCGCGCACCGCCTGCGAACACGATTTCGTTGAAGCGATCGAAATAGTATTTATTGTCGAGCAACCGATAAATAAAGCCAAAACGGCGCTGCAATGACGTAGGCATGTCCGGCCGTTGCAAGTATAGAAACCAAGCCAATACTACCCCGGTCATGGCCAGAAGGAATGGTAAGCTGAACAGGCCGTGCACGCCCATCGCGCCGACACCGTGAAATTCCTTGCCGATCTCGCCGAGCACATCATGCGATTGGGCCACGAAAATGGCTCCCTTGAACCACGAGCCGAACAGCATCGGCTCGATCGTGAGCAAACCAATTATCACAGATGGAATCGCCAGCAAGACCAACGGCACCCACACCACGGACGGCGATTCGTGCGGTTTCTGCCCCGGTGCGAGACCATGATGGTCTTCATGCGCTTCTTCGTCATGAATCTCATCGGCGTGCTCATTTGCTTGCTCATTTTCGTGCAGCGCGTCGGATTGTTTCACCGCGACGTGAGAATCGTCATGATGCGCATGCGCC
>DASUGV010000399.1:0-7160 GCA_036273835.1 Rhodocyclaceae bacterium | reverse complement strand
AGAAATGCGCAGTCAGACGGGCGAGACGTTCTGGGTGCTGCTGTCGTCGCGCATCATCGAGTTTGGTGGTGACAATGTCATTTATTCCGTTACCAGCAACATTACCCGCATGAAGCTAGCGGAGGATGCATTGCGCCTTAGTGAACAAAAACTGCGTGATCTGCTGGAGATCGCCCCAAGCGCAATTTTTATCATCGGTGTTGATGATGGCCGTGTGCTGTTCCACAACCGGCTTGCGCGCGTGTTGTCGGGCGTTGAAGAAGGCAGTTTGATCGGGTTGCGCGCGCCCGATTTTTTCGCCGATCCTCTGGACCGTGCGTTGTTGATCGAAGCCATTCAGCGCGATGGGCCGGTCAAGGAGCGCGAGTTGCGAATCAGGACAGCGCCGGGCGAGACGCATTGGTTCCACGTTTCCGCAACCCTGGTCGAGTACGAAGGCCAGACTGCGATGTTCTGTGCCATGCTGGATATCGATGAGCGTCGCCAAACTGAAAAACAGTTGGAATTGGCGCGCAGCGAAACTGAAAGTGCCAACCGCGAATTGCGCATGGTCAACATGGAACTCGAGCAACTGGCTTCAACGGATCGACTGACGAATGCATTCAATCGGCGGCATTTCGAAGAAGTAGCATTGCGCGAGATGAGCCGCGCGCGTCGCTACAGTTTGCCGCTGACACTGATCATGATCGATCTCGATCACTTCAAGAGCATCAATGACGATTTTGGCCATGCGGCAGGAGATCACGTGCTGGTGGAACTTACGCAACTTGTGCGCACGCATCTGCGTTCGTCGGATGTGTTAGCTCGCTGGGGTGGCGAGGAGTTCGTGATACTCGCGACTTCGACCGCGCTCGAGGAAGTAACGATGCTTGCGGAGAAATTGCGCGACTTATTCGAGCATCATGAATTCGCAGATCTACGTCCGTTGACCTTCAGCGCAGGTGTCACCAGCCTGAGTTTCCGCGACACGCTGGATACCTTCATTCGCCGCGCCGACAAGGCGCTCTACAAAGCCAAAGCCGAAGGGCGCAATCGGGTGGTGTCCTTGGGAGCCGAAGCGCTCGCCTAACTCATCGGTATGAGGTTTCGGTGCGCGTCGGTGTTCTCAAAAAGGCAGCTTCACACCTGGCCAGGCCGCGAGTAATGTGCGACGAAAATCGGATTGAATTCGCGCGAGCGCAGTTTCGTTGTCCGCTTCAAAGCGCAGCACAACCACCGGCGTCGTATTGGACGAACGTGCCAAGCCGAAGCCATCGGCATATTCGACGCGCAGGCCGTCGATGGTAATGCGCTCCACTTCACCGTCGAACTTGGCAGTTTTCAATTTCTCGACCAGCGCGACAGGCTCGCCTTCGGCCATCTTGATATTGAGTTCCGGTGTGCTGACCGCATTAGGGAGTGCCTTGAGTATGGCATTGGCATCTGGGCTGCGAGAGAGAATTTCGAGCAGACGCACGCCGGTATAGAGGCCATCGTCGAAGCCGTACCAACGTTCCTTGAAGAACATGTGGCCGCTCATTTCGCCGGCTAGTGGCGCGCCTGTTTCTTTGAGCTTTGCTTTGACCAGCGCATGGCCCGTATTCCACATGATCGGCTCGCCGCCATGCGCGCGCACCCATTGTGCGAGATTACGCGTGCACTTCACGTCATAAATGATTTGCCCGCCAGGCACGCGCGATAGCACATCGGCGGCGAACAGCATGAGCTGACGATCGGGGTAGATGATTTCGCCATCCTTGGTGACTACACCCAGGCGGTCGCCGTCGCCGTCGAATGCCAAGCCCAATTCTGCGTCGCCATTTTTCAATGCTCGAATGACGTCAGTCAGATTCTCCGGCTTGGACGGGTCCGGATGATGATTGGGAAAATTGCCGTCGACCGTACTGAATAATTCGACCACGTCGCAGCCAAGGGCTTTATAGAGTGCCGGCGCTGTATTGCCCGCCACGCCATTGCCGCAGTCGAGCACGATCTTCATCGGCCGAGACAACTTTACATCGGAGATGATGCGATCGATATAGGCGGTGCGTACGTCCGTGCGCGTGATTGTGCCGGCACCGTGCGCGAAATCTTTTTCGACGATGCGGCGTCGCAAATCTTGAATCATTGCACCGTAGAGCGTCTGCCCGCCCAGCACCATCTTGAGTCCGTTGTACTCGGGCGGGTTGTGGCTGCCGGTGATGGACACGCAACTGTTGGCGCCTAGATGATAGGCGGCGAAATAAGTGATGGGCGTGGCGACGCAGCCTATGTCAATGACATTTATACCGGCTTCGTTGATGCCTTCGGCGAGTGTCTTGGCAAAAGCGGGCCCGGATAGACGACCGTCATAGCCGATGACGATCGATTTTTGATCGCGCGCCTTGCCTTCAGAGCCGAGCGCGCGGCCGAGCATGCGTACGACATCGACAGTCAGTGTCTTGTCAACGATGCCGCGGATGTCATAAGCCTTGAAAATTTCCTGAGCGGGATTCGAGACGGCATTGGACATTTAAGAACGACTCCTGAGAATCTTTATCGAGAAATGAATGTGTAGATTATAAAGCGACCCACTGTGCACAAACGCATGCACTACATGAACAGCGTCAACGCACCGGTAAAGCCGAACAAACGGCTGCCGACAATTTCACCGGCGGCGAAGAACCCCGCCAACGGCATATCGCCAAACACATCGGCAATCATCTCGATTTCGGTTTCGTCGCGCTCGAACAATGCGCCACCACGCCCCAGACAGCTCACATAAATGGCGCCGCGCGGCTGGCCGGGGCAAGCGTCTTGCAATTCATTCAGCATATTTGCCAGATCGTCGCGCGCGCTGCGTTCATCTTGGCGGACAAACAGCATGTGTTGGCCCGGGGCGATGTTGTCGTTGATGGCAAGACGTCCCGTTTGAACATCAACGCCGACGATGCGCCGCACGGCGAAAAGCCTGCGATCTTCGGCGGTGTCGGTCAAACCGACCGAGACGTGACGTACCGCGCGGCGCAGATCTGTTCCGAGCGATGAACCGATCGCCTCGCGAAATACCTCGAGCGCAGGTCTGCCGTTGATGGCTTCGATCTGGTTGTCGCGCGCGCGGGTGATGCGCCAGCTATTCGGCAGCGGCTCGCAGCCTTGGCTGACGCCGGTGATCAAGCGTACTTGTTTGTCGAAAGCGGCACCCGAGAGACCACCGGTAAGCGCGTCTCCAGCGACTTGCCAAGCCGTGCCGCGCGCGCTTGCCAAGCCACCAGAAAGTCCATCCGCGCGTATCTTGCTCGCCATGTCCTGGACGAGATCGCTCATGTCGGGTGTATGGGGATCGGCATGCACGACAGCGCCATAAGCACCGAAGTCGCGCGGTAAAGGTTTGCGGCCGGAGAAGACCCGGAAGCTGCCGGCAGGGAAGCTACACAACATCAAAGATATGCCAGGAGCATCGAGCGCGGCGCCTCGATCGGCGAGCACACCCACGGTGCTCGATCCGACCCAATCCTGCACGCCGGTAGCGCGCCGCAAACGCGCCAGGATATTGTTGATGGCGCCGGAGAATTGATCGGAGAAATAGACAAAACCGAGGTTGGCATCTGCCAGCTGCAGACGCGGCAATTGCCGCAGTGCCTGATCGAGCGCGCGTTCCCAATCTCCGGCAACGGCGAATGCGCTGGCGAATCGATGACTACTCATCTGCGCTTGCTCGTTATGCTGACGTCATTGAGAGCCGCTGCGTGATTTGCGGCGCGGCGAAGCGGCTTTGGGCACGGACTTGGACTCGGTCTGCGGCTCTACTGGTGGCGCCGTGTTGGCGGTTGGTGCGGAGAAGGGCCATGCCCAGAGTGCAGGATTGGCAAACGGATTCGACGCCGGATTATCGTTGGCTTCCGTGTGCGCTTGACTCATCGCTTGCACTGCCGCGAGCGTAGCCCGCTGCATCTCCAACCCTTGAATGGTCATTTGCAGCATGCCAAGGTTCATCTTGAGCCAGCCCTCGACTGCTTTCAGATCTTTGATGCGCCGCTCCAGTTCGTCCACGTCCAGCGTTGGTGTGACAAAGCCGGGCAGACCAAAACCCATATTGCCCCACATCTTGTTTAAAAAATCGAGGCCATCATCCGGTGACGGTGTTGTGCTGCTCATTTCGGGCTCCGTTGCATCGCAGCGTAGATGATACCGCGTGAGCGAGCCGGGCGGGCGAAGTGCGGCGGCGATCAATACATGATTGCGCCGCACTCATTCGAGTGGGGTTGGAGTGTGAAGTGGAGCGGACCATTCCATTTATGCCGTTGGGTTGTCGCTCGCAGTATTCGCAAGCAAGTGCGTCACGGCCGCGCGCAATTTAGCGGGACGCACGGGCTTGTGCAGCAATGGCACACCGTGGTCGGTTGCACGCCGAAGCGTTTCCGGAGCGGTATCTCCAGACAGCAGGAGCCCAGGCACATTGGCGCCGTAACGCGCACGTAATGCGCTGATGATATCCAAGCCATCGCGATCGCCCGGCAGACGGAAGTCACTGACGACGATGCGCGGACTGACTTGCGCTTCGGCCAGTGCAGCGAGCAACTGATCGAGACTGTCCGCAGCGACGACGAAACAGCCCCAGGCGCGCAGCAGGCCAGCCAGACTTTGCTGCGCGAGCGCATCATCATCGACGACCGCGACGACTGTTCCGGTGAGGTCGTGTATCTGCTGCGAGATTTGTTCGACGTTGTCGATGGGCTTCGCGGCGCGCGCCTCGATTGCAAACATGGAGCCTTGTCCCGGCGCTGACCGCAAGCTCACCGTATGATCGAGCAGCACCGCTAGCCGACGCACGATGGCAAGCCCCAATCCCAGACCTTTACTGCGATCGCGCGCTGGATTGTCCAGTTGCACAAATTCCTGGAACACGGCGTCCTGCTGCTCGCGTGGAATACCCAAACCGCTGTCGCGCACTTCGACGCGGATGCGATTGCCGCGCCGCCGTGCGGCCAGCATGATGCTGCCGCGCGGCGTATAGCGCAGAGCATTGCCGACAAGGTTGAGAACGATGCGTTCAAAGAGCAGCGGATCGCTCTCGATCCACAATTTTGTGGGGCGCACGCGCAACTGCAGGCCACGTTCCGTGGCGGGGTGGCGGTAATCATTCGCGATGCGTTCGAACAAGGGCTCCAATGCGAAAGGACGCGGATTGGCGGTGACCACGCCGGCGTCGAGCTTGGAAATGTCGAGCAAACTATCGAGCAGATTTTCCATTGCTTCGGCAGAAGCCGAAATACGGTCAATGATCTGACGGTTGCCATCGTCATGTTCCTTACGCGCGAGGTCCGCGATGAAAAGTCCCAAGGCATGCATCGGCTGGCGCAAGTCGTGACTGGCGGCAGCCAGAAAGCGTGATTTCGCCATATTGGCGCGTTCGGCTTCATCCTTGCGCGAGCGTAGTTCTTCGGTGGCGGAGGCGACGCGCTGCTCGAGATCGTCGCGCACGATGGCCAGGCGCGCCGCCATGTCATTGAATCCTTCCGCCAGACGTCGCAGCGAACCGCCGCCTGCGACGGGCACTCGGATGGACAATTGTCCGCGGCCGATCTCGGTCACGGCTTGCGCAATGCGGCGGACCGGATTGCTGACCGATTGGCTCATGACAACAGCAAGCATGACACTGCCGGCGAGTACCGCTGCGAGCGTGGCGAGCGCAGCGAATACCTGCGCTCGCTTGCGTTGCTCCAGCGGTTCAAGCGACATGAGGACAACGATTTCGCCTTGCGTCGATTGCTTGGCAGTCTTGCCGCCTGTGATCGTGTATGGATCGTCGTCAACGGCGGGTGTGTAGACTACCGGTTCCGAAATGCGCAGCATGCCGCCGCCGATTTCTTCGACAAGTGATTTGCCCGGCGCAGATTGCGAGGCGTGCGCCTGTAGTCCCGCCACGGCCATCAACGTTCGATCGCGGTCGAAAATGGCAACGCCTTGCAGGTCCGCATTGGACATGGCCGAGTTTGCGAGTTGGGACAGTACGTCACGATTGCCGGCAAACAATCCGTATTCGGATGCGGCAGCCAGTTGTTTGGCCAAGGCTTGACCGCGTTGAATCAAGCTGTCTTCGAGATCAGACAGGCGCGAGAACGTCAGCAATAGCGTGAGCAGAATGCCGAGCGCCAATGTCGGTACCAGCGCCACGACCAGCACGCGGGTACGGATGTCCCACGCGACGTTCACTGACCATGCTCCAGCTTTTCGAGCCGGTCATGAAGGTTGGTTTCGTTGTCCAGTTGCAATTCGAGCGAGCGGGCAACGTACGTATTGACGCCAACGTCGAATTGACGTGGATATTGCGGCCCAGGCAGAGCGCCGCCACTCAAGACGCCGTGAACGATTTCTGCTGCTTGCAGACCAATCTGCGAGGGCGTTGAGTAGATGGCTACCAAGGCGCCGGTTTTCACATAGGCTTGTGTGAAACCGACGATTGGAACGTGATAGCGATAGGTACTGAGCACAATGTTGGGAATCGTTTGCGAATTGAAGACCGACGTGTCGGGCGTGGCAAGCAATACACCGTTGCCATCGGCAAACATGCGCTGCAAGGCAGGGAATATATCGCTATCGCTGGCGACTGTCTCCAGCACGGGCTTCAATTTGCGTTCACGCGCGGCCTGAGCCAGGGCATTGGCGGTATCGCGACTATCGCGTCCGACCAGAATGCCGATGCGGTCGACATTGGGTAAGGCGAGATGCAACAAATCGATGTAGCGCGCGGGCGACTGATCGATGAATACGGCGGAAATGCGTTTGTCATCATGCTTGCCGGCGACAAGATGGTCGTAAGCGCTGCGCGGCAATAGGGTCAGAAGTAGCGGCTGCTTGAGATCGCGGGCTGTCAAAACTTGGGCGGCCCGAATTCCAGCCGCGATAACGAACTGCACATCGGCGAGCGGCCGGGTGGCAGCTTGATCGCTGTCGAGCACGATGACGTCCGGCGGCACAGCGTCGCGACGCAGCTCGGTGCGCACCGCGTCGGTGAATTCTTGGTAAGCGGGTGAAGATTCCGATTGAACGATTGCGACTGTTGCTGCGGCCGCGGCATGAGCCATCGCGCTTGCAAGCAAAAGTATCAGCGGTCGGAATAGGCGCTTATATGACATCATCATTGAATGTCTAGCAGACCACGCACGCGCAAAAGAGATGCGTCTGAGCCTTTTCGGCAA
>DASUGV010000398.1:0-9396 GCA_036273835.1 Rhodocyclaceae bacterium | reverse complement strand
CCTACTAAAAGTTGGAGATGGGATGAATACCGCTAATCGTGGTGAAGCCTAACGATTGGGCGTGACGACGACCGCCGTACCGTAGCACAGTACTTCGGTCAGGCCGGCCATCAATTCGGTCGCGTCGTAATGCACGGCAATGATGGCATTGGCACCGAGTTCTCGCGCGTGCTCGCACATCAGTTCGTACGTCTCGGCGCGCGCGCGTTCGCACAGATCGGTGTAGATCGTAATGTTGCCGCCGAACAAGCTTTGTAGACCACCGAAAAAATTTCCCACGATGGAACGAGAACGCACCGTGATGCCGCGTACCAACCCGAGATTGCGCGTAATCGTGTGACCGGGTATTTCGAACGCCGTTGTCACCATTGAATCTTGCATGTGACACCTCCCTCATCACTTCTTCCGAATGCGGCGTAGCCGCGAAATCTACGAGCAAAATGCTGCTTTGCTTCGTCCAATCGAGCGGCTATGATCTCTCTATCCTCATGTCGAGCGCTAGCATAATGGCTGACGCGCCATGAATTTCATACAAAATCGCACACGATACTTCATCGTTTGTCTTGCCTCTCTCTTTTTGCTGACGCAGCAAGGGGCGATTCTGCATGAGCTGTCGCACATTCCGGAAGAGATCCGGCAGAGTCAGCAAAAGGTTCCTGCGCATACCGATGTGTGCGAATTGTGCCTTGCCTATGCGGCGATTGGCGCGGGGCTGCTGCCTTCGATACCGCTGATTGCCGCGAGCGATGTCGCCATTGTTTATGTTGCCGAAGCGCAGTCTTCGGTCATTTCTCAACCACTCCTCGCCTATCTTTCCCGCGCCCCTCCACGTCTCGTCTAGTCCGTCCTGCGTGATGTGAATGCGACATGCTAACGGCATGACGCGGTTTCTCATCGCTCATTTTAATCGTTCGTGACGAGGTAATACCATGTTCAAACGCAAGCGTATTGCGCTGGCGCTGCTCGCCCTCAGCTTTGGGCCGGGCGCAGCCATGGCGGCGGATACAAACGATCTGCAGCAAATCCGCAAGGAAATCGATCAGCTCAAGCAATCTTATGAAATTCGCATACAGGAACTCGAAGGGCGCCTGAAGCAAGCCGAGGACGCAGCCAAGACCGCGCAGTCATCGGCGACGGAAGCGAACGAGAAAGCGGACCGGACGGTTGCGGCCGTAGCGGCGACTAACACAGCGCCTCCGGCGAATACCAATGCTTTCAATCCCGATGTCTCGCTGGTTCTTTCCGGCCTGTACTCGAACCTGTCGAAAGACCCGGCCGGTTATCGCATCGGCAACTTTATTCCGGGTGGCGACATCGGTCCGGGCAAACGCGGTTTCAGTCTGGCGGAGTCGGAACTGGGCGTGTCGGCCAACGTCGATCCGTGGTTTTACGGCGCGCTGAACTTCTCCATTCACCCGGATGACACAGTCTCGGCCGAAGAAGCGTTCATCCAGACTACCACTTTGCCTCACGGTATGAAGATCAAGGCCGGGCGCTTCTTCTCGGGCATCGGCTATCTCAACGAACAGCATTCGCACACATGGGATTTCGTCGATGCGCCATTGGCATATCAGGCTTTTCTCGGTACGCAGTTCAGCCAGGACGGCGTGCAATTCAGATGGCTGGCTCCAACGGATACTTTTCTTGAGTTCGGTTCGGAACTGGGCAGCGGCGAGAACTTTCCCGGCGCCGATCGCGACAAGAACGGTGCAGGCGCGGCGGCGTTGTTTGCGCACGTTGGCGACGACGTCGGCGTCAGCAATAGCTGGAGTGGAGGCCTGTCGTGGCTGCGTACTACGCCGCAGGACAGACAATACGCCGACACCAGCATCACAGGCGCTGCGGTGACGAACGCCTTCTCGGGAGACAGCCATTTGTGGTTGGCGGATTTCGTGTGGAAATGGGCGCCGAACGGGAACGGCGAACGTACCAATTTCAAGTTGCAGGGCGAGTATTTTCACCGCCAGGAAAAGGGAACGTTGTCATACGACGTAGATGCCACTGGCATGCTTGGCAACTACTCGTCCACTCAGACTGGCTGGTATCTGCAGGGTGTCTATCAATTCATGCCGACCTGGCGTGTCGGCGCGCGTTTCGATCAACTCGATCAAGGACATGTCGACTACGGCAATAACAGCATCTTTCTCGCTCAGACTGATTTCGATCCATCCAAAACCAGCGTGATGTTCGACTGGACGCCGAGTGAATTCAGCCGCGTGCGTTTGCAGTTGGCGCGCGACAAGTCGCGCGACGGCGTTGCCGACCGGCAGTTGTTCCTGCAATACCAGATGAGCCTCGGTGCCCACGGCGCCCACATTTTTTGAGGACCGAACCATGACGAAAGATATTCGTATAAAAAACATCGCTGGCGCTTTTTCAATAATGCTGATGGCATTCGTGCCGCCAGGTGCGCAGGCGGCAATCAAGATCGTTGCCTGCGAGCCGGAGTGGGGTGCGCTCGCGCAGGAACTTGTTGGCGATAAAGCCAGCGTTTATACCGCGACGACCGCGTTGCAAGACCCGCATCACATCCAGGCTCGGCCTAGCTTGATCTCCGCGGTGCGTGGCGCCGATTTGCTCGTGTGCACCGGCTCCGAACTCGAAATCGGCTGGCTACCAATTCTCGAACGGCAATCCGGCAATCCGGCGATTCAGCCCGGCCAGCCGGGCTACTTCGAAGCGACCGAATTCGTGCACAAGATCGAAGTGCCGACCAAGCTCGATCGCGCCGACGGAGACGTCCATCCAGGCGGCAATCCACACATCCAGACGGACCCGCGCAATATCGGTTTGGTGGCCGACGCGTTGGCGAAACGATTGGCGGAGATCGATCCACCCAATGCGGCTTTCTATCAGTCGCGCGAAAGCGATTTTTCGGCACGCTGGAAAATCGCCGTCCAACGTTGGGAGGCTGCGGCGGCGCCGCTGCGCGGCGTAGCGATTGTCGTCCATCACAAATCCTTCTCTTATTTGGAGCAATGGTTGGGGCTGAAGGAAGTAGGCACGCTCGAACCCAAACCCGGCGTCGACCCAACCAGTGCGCACTTGACCGAATTGCTGGCGCAAATGCAGCGCCAGCCGGCGAAGATGATTGTGCGTGCGGCTTACAACGATAGCCGTGGATCGGAATGGCTCAGCGAACGTACGAAGATTCCCGCAGTGGTGCTGCCTTTCACCGTCGGTGGCAGCGACAGAGCCAAGGATTTGTTCGGCCTCTTCGATGACACCATCGATCAATTGCTGAAGGGTGCCAAATGACACTCACCGCACTTGACATCAGCATATTGGGCCCCGCTCTCGCGGCGGGGCTTTTGGTGCTTGCCACACACGTTCCCTTGGGCATGCAAGTGCTCGATCGAGGTATCGTATTTATTGATTTGGCCATCGCCCAGATTGCCGGCATAGGTGTCATCGCCGCCGATGTGATGGGTTGGGAAGCTCAGGGTTGGGCGGTGCAGATAGCCGCCGTCAGCGCCGCGTTGCTGGGTGCGCTGCTGCTCACATGGACGGAGAAGCGTTGGCCCGCCATTCAAGAAGCACTGATTGGTGTGCTCTTCGTATTGGCGTCCTGCGTAGGACTGTTGCTGCTTTCCGGCGATCCGCATGGCGGCGAGCAATTGAAGGATCTATTGATCGGCCAGATACTGTGGGTCAACAACATTCAACTGATTGTTGCGGCGGTATTAACAGTTATGCTTTTGACATTATGGTTCGGCGCCCACCAAAAGCTGGGGCAAACGGGTTTTTACATCCTGTTCGCATTCGCCGTCACCGCTTCGGTGCAACTGGTGGGCGTCTATCTGGTTTTTTCGAGTCTGATCATTCCCGCGCTTGCTACGCGTAACTTGTCGCGGCACCACTTGCCATGGGCATATGGTTTGGGCGTCGCAAGCTATGCCCTGGGCCTCGCGGCATCCGCCATTTTTGACCTGCCATCCGGCGCGGTTATTGTGCTGGCAATGGCAATTCTGGGTGCAATATTGGCGACTGCATCCGGGATGGTTCGCAGTGGCCGACCGAATGCAGCCGACCCAGGATAAGCGCATCCCACGTAGTTTGACTTACCGCGTGCCATCGCCGAACATACGTGCCGCGGCAATGCTTGGCGTTGCCGCGAGTGTGTCTTCCGACTAAATATGCCTACCGACTTGGGTGCGCATCCGGCGCGCCGTTTAAATCTTTCAGTGCAATATGCGCTTCACGATGAGGCCTTACCCTCACGTGCGCAGGTACGCGCGTGGGTGCGTGCGGTGGTCAGTGGCGCTGCGCATATGGCTGTGCGTTTTGTCGATGCCGACGAAGCGCGCGACCTCAATGCGGCGTATCGCAATAAAGATTACGCTACCAATGTGTTGTCTTTCCCGTACGAAACCGAACCGGTTCTGATGGGCGACTTGGTGCTGTGCTGGCCGGTCCTGCTGCGCGAAGCGGCTGAGCAAGGTAAAACGGTGGAGGCGCATGCGGCACACATGATCGTGCATGGCAGCCTGCATTTGATGGGCTATGAGCACGAAATCGAAGCAGATGCCGTGAAGATGGAAGCCACCGAACAGGAAGTGCTGGCCAAACTGGGCTATCCTGATCCTTACACGGGAGAAAGGTAAAATGAGCAGTGAATGGTGAAACGTGAGTGGTGAGCACCGTTTGCTCACTCCTCACGTTTCACGTTTCGCGCTTTACCATCAGCACATGGATCCTGCCAGTAGTCGCCCGACATTTTTAGAGCGCCTGTCCGCCCTGCTCACACGCGAGCCGGAAGATCGAGAAGAACTGATCGAATTGCTGCACGCTGCTTACGAGCGCAATCTTTTCGACGCCGATGCGCTTTCGATCATCGAAGGTGCCATCAACGTGGCCGACATGCAGGTGCGCGACGTGATGATTCCGCGTGCGCAGATGGATGTCATCGACGTCGAAGATCCGGTCGAAGAGATCGTATCTTTCGCGCTGAAAACTGCGCATTCGCGTTTTCCGGTCGTCGGCGAAAACAAGGATGATGTGCTTGGCATATTATTGGCTAAGGATTTGTTGCATGCCGGCATAGACGAAGACTTCAACCTGCGCGAAATGTTGCGGCCTGCGGTGTACATTCCCGAGGCCAAACGGCTCAATGTTTTATTGCGCGAGTTCCGCGCCAGCCGCAATCATATGGCGATCGTCGTGGACGAGTATGGCGGCGTGTGCGGCCTGGTCACGATCGAAGACGTGCTCGAGCAAATCGTGGGAGATATCGAGGACGAATATGATTTCGACGAAGATGCCGGCAACATCATTGCCGATCAAGCAGGTCGCTATCGCGTCAAAGCCACCACCCAAATCGAGGATTTCAATGCGGCGTTTGAGTGCGCATTCAGCGACGAGGAAGCGGACACGATTGGCGGCATGATCATTCATCACTTGGGCCGTCTGCCGAGGCGTGGCGAAGTGCTGACGTTCGAAGGCTTGCGGTTTCAAGTGCTGCGCGCCGATAGCCGTCGCGTGCACACCTTGCTGGTCGATCGTTTGCCTGCGGCAGTAGCCAAGGTTTGAGAGATATACAATCACCGCGAAGACGCGAAGAAATGTCGAAGAGCCGCAAAGCTTTGCACGTCATTGGCGTATGTTCGACGCATAGCAATCATAAAAAGATCACATGCCATTTTTGATCGTTTTCTTTGCAGGCGTACTTTCCGTTTTCGCCTACGCGCCATTCGGATTGTTTCCGTTAATACCCGTCTTGTGGGCCATACTTTTTTTTCTGTTGTGTCGCGCGCCGTCGTCCGCGCGCGCGGCGGCCTTAAGCTTTCTATGGGGTTTCGGCGCGCTGCTCGCAGGAATATGCTGGTTGTATATCGCGCTGAATCGTTATGGCGGCGTGTCCGCGCCAATCTCCGCAATTTTGATCGCGCTGTTTTGTGCCGCGCTGGCTATCTACTATGCGCTGGCAGGTTGGGCCTTCTTCCGACTCAAACACAATGTATGGTGGCGCGACGCGCTGCTCGCGGCAGCGATATGGACGTTGAGCGAATGGCTGCGCGGCGCGGTGTTTCCGGCTTTCCCGTGGTTGTCGATGGGCTACTCGCAAACTCCGCCGAGTCCGCTGGCCGGCTGGGTGCCCTTGTTCGGCAGTTATGGCACAGGTTTCTTATTGATCCTAATTTCGGCATTGCTGGCTGCGGCTGTCCAGGAAAATTCCAAACGCATACACGCAATCCTTGCCATCACCGCGATTATTCTAGGTGGCGCCGTATTGCGCGCGGTGAGCTGGACCCAGCCGGTTGGTCCGGCAACGCGCTTTGCCTTAGTGCAAACGAACGTTGCGCAGGAAGAAAAATGGCAGGCTGATCGAGGCGAAGATTTTCTCAGGCTCAATTACGAACTGCTCGAACGCAATCCCGCACAAGTCGTGGTTTTTCCAGAGACAAGTTTGCCCTATCTCATCGGCCAACTACCTACTGGTTATCTCGATGCGTTGCGCGAATTGGCACGCGCTACGAAAGGCGATGCCATCGTCGGCGTCATCACTCAGGATAATGCTAATGGCATTTACAACAGCGCCGTGTCGCTTGGCGTGAGCCCAACGCAAACATACAGCAAGCGCCATCTGGTGCCATTCGGCGAGTTCAGGCCGTACATGTTCGGCTGGTTCTACGATCTAGCCAATATCCCGATGTCGGATCTCGCACGCGGCCCCGCCAATCAACCGCCATTGCGGATTGGCGGTCAGAGAATCGCAGTCGACATCTGCTATGAAGACGTGTTCGGAGAAGAGCTTCTCTATGCATTGCCCGAAGCGACCATCATGCTCAACATGTCGAATCTCGCGTGGTACGGCGATTCGCACGCGCAGCCGCAGCACTTGCAGATGGAGCGCATGCGTGCGATGGAAACCGGTCGTCCGATGTTGAGCGCGACCAATACGGGAATGACCGCGGTGATCGATCCGCATGGTCAAGTCACCGAAGTGCTGCCGCCATTTTCGGATGGCGTGCTCAAAGCAGATGTGCGCGGCTATCAAGGCATGACGCCATATGCGCGCTGGGGCAATTGGCCAGTGCTTGTTCTCGCCTGGAGCCTTGTTGTGTGGGCGGTATATTGCGTGGCGCGCAAAAATCGATCTATTCGATAGAACGCTGCGTATCTCATCTCAGTCGACGCGAAACGTCTGCTGCTAAGCCAGCTTCACTGTAAAATCCCGCTCTTTGTACAAGAGAAGCGGCGATTCGCACCCGCCGACAGATCATGAGCGCCAAACCGACTTTTCAGGAAACCATTCTCAGCTTGCAGACTTACTGGAGCAAGCAAGGCTGCGCCCTTTTGCAACCGTATGACATGGAAGTAGGGGCGGGCACCAGCCACACCGCTACTTTTCTACGCGCGCTTGGCCCTGAACCTTGGCGTGCCGCCTACGTGCAGCCCAGCCGCCGTCCCAAGGATGGCCGCTATGGCGAAAACCCCAATCGCTTGCAACATTACTACCAGTTCCAGGTTGTGCTCAAACCCGCGCCTGAAAACATTCTTGAGTTGTACCTCGGCTCGCTCGAAGCGCTTGGTTTCGATCTGAAAAAAAATGACGTTCGATTTGTCGAGGACGACTGGGAAAATCCGACGCTAGGTGCCTGGGGTCTCGGTTGGGAAGTGTGGCTCAATGGGATGGAGGTCACGCAGTTCACCTACTTCCAGCAGGTCGGCGGCATCGAATGTAAACCCATCACGGGCGAGATTACTTATGGCCTCGAGCGCCTCGCGATGTACTTGCAGGGCGTCGACAACGTATTCGATCTGGTATGGACGCGTTGGACCGAGAATGGTGTGGAAAGAACACTGACATATCGCGACGTGTTCCATCAGAACGAAGTCGAACAATCCACCTACAACTTCGAATACAGCAACGCCGGCGCATTGTTCGTTCACTTCGGCGATTACGAAGCACAAGCCAAATTGTTAATGGACAAACAACTCGCATTGCCTGCTTACGAGCAAGTGCTCAAGGCTGCGCACACCTTCAACCTGCTCGATGCGCGTGGCGCGATCTCCGTAACAGAACGCGCCGCCTACATCGGCCGCATCCGCAATCTCGCGCGCACGGTCGCCAAGAGTTATCTCGACAGCCGTGCCCGGCTGGGCTTTCCGATGGCACCGAAGGCATGGGCAGATGAAGTACTGGCCCAGATCGAAAAAGAAAAGAAAGCTGCCTAAGTATGAGTAACCAGAACCTTCTCGTCGAATTGTTTGTTGAAGAATTACCGCCCAAGGCACTCAAGAAGCTTGGCGAATCTTTTGCCACGCTTCTTGCGGACAACCTCAAATCGCAAGGTCTCGCTTCAGCGGATACTGCAATTACATCCTTCGCTTCGCCGCGCCGTCTTGCCGTGCATGTGGCAAACGTCGCCGCCAAATCTGCGGACAAGTCCGTGTCGCAAAAACTCATGCCGGTCGCCGTGGGCTTGGATGCGAACGGACAAGCCACGCCTGCTTTGCTCAAGAAGCTTGCGAGTCTCGGCGCAGATGCCAATGTCGTATCGCAACTCAAGCGTCAACCGGACGGCAAAGCCGAGGTGCTTTTCTACGATTCCTTGCAGGCCGGTGTGCCGCTCGCGGAAGGTCTGCAAAAAGCGTTGAGCGAAACGATTGCCAAACTACCCATTCCCAAGGTGATGGGCTACCAGCTTGCAGATGGCTGGGCGACTGTCAGCTTTGTACGTCCTGCGCACAAGCTCGTCGCATTGCATGGTGCGGACGTTGTGGCGATAAACGTACTTGGTTTGAGCGCCGGCCGCGAAACGTTGGGCCATCGCTTCGAAGCCAAGATCAATCCCGTTGTCATACGCGATGCCGACAGTTACGCCACGCAGTTGCGCGATGAAGGCGCGGTGATTGCGAGTTTCGCCGAGCGTCGCGCCGAGATCGTGCGCCAGCTTACTACCGCTGCTGCGAAGGAAGGCCTCAAGCCTATCGAGGATGAAGCGCTGCTCGACGAAGTCACTGCACTCGTCGAACGCCCGAACGTGCTCAGAGGTCAGTTCGAAAGCGAATTCCTCGAAGTGCCGCAGGAGTGCCTCATTCTCACAATGAAGGCCAATCAGAAATATTTTCCCTTGCTTGATTCCGCCGGAAAGCTCACCAACAAATTCCTCATCGTTTCGAATATCAGCCCCGCCGATCCAAGTGCTGTGATCGGTGGCAACGAACGTGTCGTCCGGCCGCGTCTTGCGGATGCGAAATTCTTCTTCGATCAGGATCGCAAAAAGCCACTGGAGTCGCGTTGTGAGGGATTGAAGAAGGTCATTTATCTGAACAAATTTGGTGAACAAGGGGACATGTTCAGTCGTGTTGAACGGGTGTGTGCGATTGCTCAAGCGATTGCCACGAAGCTAAGCGTGGACCTGGCAGCGGTCGAGACCGCAGCAAAGCTGG
>DASUGV010000397.1:0-4276 GCA_036273835.1 Rhodocyclaceae bacterium | reverse complement strand
GACGCCCGCCAACAACCCTTGCGCAGCTGCTTCTTCATACCCTGTAGTGCCATTGATTTGGCCGGCAAAAAACAATCCTCCAACAGATTTTGTTTCTAAGCTGGATTTGAGATTGCGTGGATCAAAGTAGTCATATTCGATGGCATAGCCCGGCCGCAGAATATGTGCGTTTTCCATACCTCGAATGCTGTGCACGATTTTCAGTTGCACATCGAAGGGGAGCGAAGTGGAAATGCCATTTGGGTAAAATTCGTGGGTTGTCAACCCTTCCGGCTCAAGGAAAATGTTATGGCTGTCTTTGTCGGCAAAACGGTGAATCTTGTCTTCGATCGATGGGCAGTAACGCGGTCCAACGCCTTCGATTACTCCACAGTACATTGGCGAACGATCGAGGTTTGCACGGATGATGTCGTGAGTGCGTGTATTGGTTTTCGTGATCCAGCACGGCAACTGACGTGGATGTTGGGCGCGCGATCCAAGAAAACTGAATACGGGTTCTGGATCGTCACCGGCCTGTTCTTGCATCACTGAAAAATCTATCGTCCTGCCATCAATGCGCGGAGGGGTTCCGGTCTTCAAGCGCCCCATCGGCAACGCCATCTCGCGCAGTCGATGCGACAAATCAATCGATGGTGGATCGCCTGCACGGCCCGCCGAATGATTCTGCATACCAATATGGACCAAGCCATTGAGAAATGTGCCGGCAGTCAGCACCACCGTTTTTCCGTTAAAGCGGATTCCGGTTTGTGTGATAACGCCCGCTGCCTTATCGCCATTCAGTACGATGTCATCTACCGCTTGCTGGAAAAGCACTAAATTCGGCTGGTTTTCCAATCGGTAACGAATTGCGGCCTTGTAAAGAACGCGATCAGCCTGGGCACGGGTAGCCCGTACTGCCGGCCCTTTGCTGGCATTAAGAATACGAAATTGAATGCCGCCTTCATCGGTAGCCTCGGCCATAGCACCGCCCAACGCATCCACTTCTTTGACCAAATGCCCCTTGCCGATACCTCCAATTGAAGGGTTGCAAGACATTTGCCCGAGTGTTTCGATGTTATGCGTTAGCAATAAGGTATTTGCTCCTGTACGCGCAGCCGCCAATGCGGCTTCGGTACCGGCATGGCCACCACCGACAACGATGACATCAAAGCTAACAGGAAAAATGGTCGCTACAACTGACATGACAAAGTTGAGACCGATTTAAGGCAATAAGGCAAAGGGCATAGATGATACGTCTATCTAAGCGAAAAACCTAGCCGAAGCATGGGCTTGCATCTAAATGAGTGGATGAAAACGTTTCACGTGAAACAAATTATCAGCGTTGGAAATATAGATCGCTACTCAATTTTGCGATCAGCACGGTTACTACTACAAGAAGTAGCCAACGAACAAAACGATTTCCGTGTTTGAGGGCCATCAAACTGCCGATTTGGGCGCCACATATGTTTGCAAACGCCATTACAAGGCCAACCCTCCATAGCACACCCATATGTAGAAAGAAAAAACTTAGAGCGGCTAGATTGGTGGCGAGATTCACTAATTTTGCGCTAGCCGAAGCATGCAACATATCCATACCGAACAGACGCACAAATGCAAAGATGAGAAAGCTACCCGTGCCCGGACCAAAAAAGCCATCGTAGAAACCAAGGCCAAATCCAACCAACGCGGCAATATAACCGCCTGATCGATTAAACATAGGAGTACCGGATTTGGTACCAAATCCTGACGCACAGAATGTATAAATGCCAAGAACGGTTAGTACGAATATGACAAGTGGCTTCAGCACAGTAGATGGCAATAAAGACACTGCACCAGCGCCCAACCATGCACCAACAAGAGCAGCGATGCTGGTTGGAATCGCAATTCGCGGCAATGTGATATGCCGGCTATATCGCCAAATTGCGCTTCCTGTTCCTGCAATACTAGAAAGCTTATTCGTTCCGAAAAGAACTGGAATAGCTGTTTCTGGAAAAACTGCAAGCAGCAACGGCAATTGAATTAGGCCGCCGCCGCCTACGACGGCGTCGACTAGTCCAGCGATACAAGCGCCAAGACTGAGCAGCAGCAATTCCAATTCAGTGTTCCACGTGGAACATTATTGAACCGGCCCTTTTGTACCTTGAAGATCTTTCTCCAACCACAGTGCGCGCGCTAGTGCCTTCCATACATCACTACCGTGCACTTCATAACCATTCTCCGCACTTTCTTCCATGGTTTTAAGCATCAAGCCGATTAAGCCATAGCACTCAATTCGCGCTGCCTGCTTTGCGTCGCCTTGTTTGATATGGGAAGCGTCAAAAGAAAGCGCTTCGCGGGCAAATTCGCGCAATTTTAAGTCATCGTGCCAATCAATTCCTAACGCAATCAATTTGCGCTCGATCTCAAGCGCAACTCTAGATGCCGTGCCGGTGTAATTCTCAAAATCAGTCACTTTAACCTTCCCTTCACCTACTTGCCGACACAAAACCTAGAGAAAATGACGCCTAATAAATCATCCGCGCCAAACTCCCCAGTAATGCAATGGACCGCTACTTGCGCGAGTCGTAATTCCTCTGCCATCAAATCAAGCTGATTGGCATGAACGATTGCCTTTTGTATATTCAAAAGTGCTTTCTTCAGTGCCTCCAAGTGCCTTTCACGAGCAAGTATCACGTCTTCATGATGGCCGTCCCAACCGGCGATACGCAAAAGATGAGTGCGCAATGATTCAATACCTTCACCGGTCAGCGCTGACAAATAAATAGTATTGTCGGACACGTGTTCACGGCAATCCGAAACTAAATCGCTTTTATTGAATACCCACACCACGGGTACACCGGGCGGTAATCTCGCGTCAATATCGTGGTCTCGCAAAGTAATGCCAATTCGTGCATCAACCAAACGTACAATTACATCCGCCTTTTCGATTTCCTTCCAACTGCGGGCAATACCAATTTCTTCCACTTTATCTTGTGCATTACGCAAGCCGGCGGTGTCGATGATATGCAATGGGATACCGTCGATTTGAATAATCTCGCGCAATACGTCGCGTGTGGTTCCCGCAATATCCGTAACGATAGCCCGTTCGTCACCGGCCAAACGATTCAACAAACTGGACTTGCCTACATTCGGCTCACCCGCCAGTACAACTTGCAAACCATGCCGCAACAAGCTTCCCTGTTGCGCGCGGGCAAGCAGCCCATGCAATTCATCTCCTAAGCGACCCAGCCGATTAAATGCATCAGCCGCTTCAAGAAAATCTATTTCTTCGTCCGGAAAATCCAGCGTAGCTTCGACGAGCATACGCAAATCGATCAACTTATCGCACCACGCATGGATTTCACGGGAAAACATTCCCGACAACGAGCGTAAAGCCGATCGTGCAGCCATTGTCGTACTGGCGTCGATCAGATCGATCACGCTCTCTGCCTGTGCGAGATCGAGTTTGTCGTTCAGAAACGCACGTCGTGTAAATTCGCCCGGTTCTGCCAATCGGGCACCCAACTCGACGCATCGCCCAAGTAACATCTGCATGACAACTGGCCCACCGTGGCCTTGTAATTCAACAACATCCTCGCCCGTATAAGAATATGGCGCCGGAAAAAATAAGAGCAGTCCCTCATCGAGCGGACTGCCCTTTTTGTCCAGAAATTTGCACAGCGTCGCCACGCGCGAACGCGGCAATTTACCGGTTAAGGCCTCGGCAAATCCCGATAAGTTTCCTCCGGAAACACGCACCACGCCTACGCCACCTCGCCCAAGCGGGGTGGCAATTGCTGCTATGACATCAGCTTGAAGCGGATTTTTTCCCACCCTCGATCATCCGTGAGATGTACCACTGCTGGGCTATAGACAGCGAATTGTTTACGACCCAGTACAACACCAAGCCAGCGGGAAACCACAGAAACATAATGCTGAAAAAGATCGGCATAAACATCATCACCTTAGCCTGAATTGGATCCGGTGGCGTTGGATTCAATCTGGTCTGAATCAGCATGGTTGCACCCATAATAATCGGCAGAATATAATAAGGATCCTTCACCGAAAGATCTGTGATCCAACCAATCCATGGCGCTTGCCGCATCTCCACGACACCCAGCAGGGTCCAGTAAAGTGCAATGAATACGGGAATCTGAATCACGATAGGCAGGCAACCCCCCATTGGATTGACCTTTTCCTTCTTATACATCTCCATCATTTCCTGATTCATCTTCATCTTGTCATTGGCATATCGCTCTTGAATCTGCTTCATACGCGGCATGAGCGTCTTCATCTTAGCCATCGACCTATAACTCGC
>DASUGV010000396.1:0-5141 GCA_036273835.1 Rhodocyclaceae bacterium | reverse complement strand
CACGGTGCCAGTTTCATCGGGCAGCGAATAACGCGGATCGTCATGGAGCCCCAGATTGATGACGAGCTCGAAACCTTCCCGCGCAAGCTCGGCCAGTTGCGCTTCGGAAGGTTGGCCTGACGTGGCGAGTCGTTCGTCGATCGCGACGTAATTGCGGATGCTTGCAACGCTGTTCGCAGATTGATTCATTTCGCCGTCACGTTTTGGACAATAATTTCAACGCCGCGCGGATGCCTTCCGCTACGCTGACTTCGGCAGGTAGTTGCTTCAGCGCAGCGCTTGCTTCCTTGTCGTTGTAACCCAGCGCCAGCAGGGCGTGAACGATGTCGGATTGTGCGTTGCCGGCGCCACTTGCCGCCAGCGTGGCGACGCCGGGCAGTGCCTTGGCAAACTTGTCCCGTAGCTCAAGCAATAAACGCTCGGCCGTTTTTTTGCCAATGCCGGGAATCTTGGTGAGCCTTCCGGTTTCCTGCAGCGCAATGGCTTGCGCAAGTTCAGTCACCGACAGTCCCGACAACACGGATAGCGCCGTGCGCGCGCCGATGCCTGAAATCTTCAGCAACTGGCGAAACGCGCCGCGCTCGTCTTCGCTGCCGAATCCATAGAGGAAATGTCCGTCCTCGCGCACGGCAAGATGCGTAGACAGGCTCACACGTTCGCCCGTGGCGGGCAGGTTGTAGAAGGTACTCATCGGCACTTCCAGATCGTAGCCGACGCCATTCACGTCGAGCTGTATCTGCGGCGGATTTTTTTCCAGCAGGATGCCGGTCAGTTTTCCAATCATTCTTTGTCTACCGGATAAGCCATGAATTCGGACAACGCCTCCGCACACATGGAGAGTGCTGCGATGGATGGATAATGAGCCGCATTGCTCAGCCCAGGTTGTGAGAACTGATTAAAGCGCCACGCTACCGCAAGCGTGATATCGGCTTGCGTGAGGCGCTCGCCGGCAAGCCAAGGCGAGGCTTTTGCGGCAATGGGTTCCAGCAACTTCCAGGCATCTTCGAGTTGATTCTTGACGCGATCGATCCACGGTGCGTGTTGCCTTTCAGGCGGGCGCAGCTGCGTTTCGTAAAGATGCTGTACGGTCTTTTCGCAAGCAACCAACGCCACACCGATGACATGCAGCGCTCGCTTCCGCGACGCTAATTCTATTGGCATAAGGCGTTTTTCCGGCGCAACGAGCGATTCGAAATAATCGAGAATCAGCTGGCTGTCGACGATAATGTCTTTGTCTTCGCATACCAGCGTCGGCGCCTTGACCAGCGGATTGATCGCGCGAAATGCGTCGATGTGGCGGAATACCGATATGGAGCGGTGCTCGAAGACCAATCCCATCATCAGTCCGGATATCGCTGCGCGTCTTACGTAAGGCGAATCCAGCATGCCGATCAGCTGCATGGCGCCTCTCTCTCAGTAAAGGTGAATACACCCACGCGCCTTTTCTCCGCGGAAGATTTTCGTAAAAATTCATTTGTCATAATACTGACGGCCTCGCAATCAGGTCCACAGCTTCGGCAAGGTTCCTTGCGCTCTGCGTGTAGCAAGGCGCGTATTTTTCAGGCCACGGCCGGTCGTGCGAAAGCCATACGCAGCGTAGCCCCACACCATGGGCGCCAACGATGTCGGCAAACGGACAATCGCCGATAAACCATGAATTCTGCATATCCAAGCGAAGGTGTTCGATGGCGTGACGAAAAATAGCGGGTTCGGGTTTGCGCACACCTAACGCTTCAGAGATGAACCAATCATCAACCAATGCGTGAAGCGGCGAGTTGAGTATCTTGTCGGTTTGCGGGCGCGTGCTGCCGTTGCTGACAATACCCAGCATGAAACCTGCTGCGCGCAACTTTTGTAGGCTGTCTATCACGTAAGGGAACAGCAAAGGCTCGGCCCATACTGTATCGAGGAATTCTTCCATGAGCGCGCGGCTATTTTCCATCGGCAGGTGCGTTTCGCAAAGCTGGCGAAAGAACTCAGGACGTGGCGTGGTGCCGCGCGCATCGAGACGCAGGAAATGCGCGATGAAGTCTTCTTCGCATTCTGCGAGCGCGTGGCGACGCCAAAGCTTCGCAGCGAAACGCGTGATCGACGCGGTACGGTCTATCAGTGTTTCATCAAGATCGAGCAAGATGCCGGCGCGCATGATTTCAATACGTCAGTGCGGCGAGCACGTCTTTGAGCGACTCCACACGCGGCACGCCGAGCAAGCGGATGTCCGCATCGGGCTGCTGGAAATCCGGCACCATCACTACTTTCATACTGGCAGCGACGGCGCCGCGCACGCCCACGTTGGAATCTTCCAGCACCAAACAGTGTGAAGCCTGCACACCTAGGCGCTCCGCCGCGAGCTCGAAAATATCCGGCGATGGTTTGCCGCGCAATACTTCGTCGCCGCATGCGAGCACTTGAAAATGACTGAGTAGATTGGTGCGTGTCAGCTTTGCCGTGGCGCGCATGCGATGGCTTGATGTGGCAACGGCGCACCGAATACGCAGGGCTTCCAGCCGGGCGATCAGCTCATGCACGTAAGGCTTGACGGGAATGTTGCCGGATACGATGGCCACTTCATACAGCGCGTCATAGTGCTCGCGAAGACGCGCTACCGGATAGTTTGCGCCGAATGCTGTGGCGATAATCTTGTCGGAATCTTCCCTGCTGTGTCCGACCATTTGCAAACCGACATCTTCGCGCCATTTCAGATCGAGCGCGGCTGCGGCCTGAGCGAACAGCCGCAGCACGATTCGCTCGTTGTCGAGCAGCAAGCCGTCCATGTCGAAAATTACCGCGCCGGGGCGGGAGAGTGTTAGCCGCATGATTGTCGTCCTGCCCAAATATAACGCGCCACAAAAATCGATGCGAATTACAACAGCACAATATCGAACTGTTCCTGGCTATAACTGGATTCGGCGTGCAGCGAGATCGGGCGGCCTATGAATTCCTGCAGCATCGCGATGGCCTGCGATTCTTCGTCCAGGAACAAGTCGACAACGTTGAGCGCCGCGAGTACGCGAAATTCACGCGCCGTGAACTGACGCGCTTCGCGCACCAGCTCGCGCAATACTTCATAAGCCACAGTGCGCGCAGTCTTCACTTCGCCGCGACCGCCACACGTTGGACAGGTCTCGCATAACACGTGTGCCAGCGACTCACGCGTGCGCTTGCGCGTCATCTCTACCAGTCCAAGAGAAGTGAAGCCATTCACCGATACCTTCGTATGGTCGCGCGCGAGGGCCTTGTTCAGCTCGGCAAGGACAGCATTGCGGTGTTCTTCGCTTTCCATGTCGATAAAGTCGAGCAGGATGATGCCACCTAGATTGCGCAAGCGTAGCTGCCGCGCGATGGCTTGCGCAGCCTCAAGATTAGTCTTGAAGATCGTATCGTCGAAAGTGCGGGCGCCGACGAAACCACCTGTATTGACGTCGATAGTGGTGAGCGCTTCGGTCTGATCGACGATCAGATAACCACCGCTCTTGAGGTCGACGCGCCGCGCCAGCGCTTTCTGGATTTCATCTTCGACGCTATGCATATCGAATAATGGCCGTTCGCCCGTATAGTGATCCAGCAAATGCAAAACTTGCGGCATGTATTCGGTGGCGAAGGAGGACAGCTTCTGGAAATTTTCCCGCGAGTCGATGACGATGCGCTCGGTTTCGCTGGTGACCAGATCGCGCAGCACACGCTGTGCAAGTGTCAGATCATGGTATAGCGTGGCGGGCACCGCATCCGAAGTTGCGGCGGCATTCTTGCGCTGGCCGATTTCAGCCCACAATTTGCGCAGGTAAGCGATGTCGGCCGCCAGTTCCTCGTCGCTCGCGAGCCCTGCTTGTGTGCGGACGATGAAGCCGCCGGTTTCCTCTTCGGGTATGAGGCGATGCAGACGTTCGCGTAGTTGTTCGCGGTCGGATTCCTTGTCGATGCGCTGCGATATGCCAATGTGATGATCCTGCGGCAGATACACCAGTAATCGTCCGGCAATCGATAGTTGTGTCGATAGCCGTGCACCCTTCGTGCCGATGGGATCCTTGAGGACCTGCACGACGAGGCTCTGCCCTTCGCTGAGAATGCGCTCGATGGGCCGTTGCGTTTCGCCATGCTGGCGATCGATCCAGATGTCGGCGACGTGCAGAAATGCCGTGCGCGCCAAACCGACTTCGATAAATGCCGATTGCATACCCGGCAATACGCGCACCACCTTGCCCAGATAGACGTTGCCGACCAGTCCCCGCGAATGCTCGCGTTCGATATGCAGTTCCTGCACTTGGCCATTGGTCATCAAAGCAACGCGCGTTTCCTGCGGGGTGAAATTGATCAGGTATTGCTCGCTCATCAGAAAGATCCGGGGAAATTTAATTTTTCAGGTTGGAGATGATTCTACCGGTCTAGCTGCCGGTTGGCGTACCGGTATCATCCGAGGCTCAACGGGAGAGAGCATTGGCCGAACAATTCGATGTAATCGTAATTGGCGCCGGCGCGGCGGGCATGATGTGCGCGGCCGTGGCGGGCCAGCGTGGACGGCGTGTGGTATTGATCGATCATGCAGATAAGCTCGCCGAGAAGATTCGCATCTCGGGCGGCGGGCGTTGCAATTTCACCAACTTGCATACCGACCCTGCCAACTTCCTGTCGGACAATCCACATTTCTGCCGCTCGGCGCTGTCGCGTTACACGCCACAGGATTTTCTCAAGCTGGTGCGTGCGCATGGCATTGCTTTTCACGAAAAACACAAAGGACAATTGTTCTGCGACAGATCCAGCCAACAGATCATCGACCTATTGGTGGCTGAATGTAATCGAGGCAATGTTGCATGGCGCCGGCCGTGCAAGGTCGAGTCTGTACGGCGCGAAGGCGAGCGGTGGTGCGTGGACACAAGTGCTGGCGTCATACACGCACAGTCGCTTGTCATAGCGAGTGGTGGACTGTCGATTCCTAAAATCGGCGCCAGCGATTTTGGATATCGCGTAGCAAAACAGTTTGGTATCGCAGTCGTTCAACCGCGTCCGGCGCTTGTGCCGCTGACTTTCGACGCAAACGATTGGGCGCCTTTTGCCGGATTGGCGGGCATGTCGCTGGAAGTCGATGTGCGTTGCGAAGATGGCAACTTCCGCGAGGATTTGCTATTCACGCATCGCGGCCTGTC
>DASUGV010000395.1:0-5161 GCA_036273835.1 Rhodocyclaceae bacterium | reverse complement strand
TGAGTCCACATCCACGACATTGGCACGCGGCGGTTGAAACGGATTTGTTTGTGACATCTTGTCTCCCTATATAGCTTGATTATCTTGGCGGAAACTTTGACTGTATATGACGTTGGCGATTTCAGAGCTGCATAGACGTCTGACGTGAAATAAGCGGAGGCCGGAGCGCTCAACGCTGGGAAAACTGATCCGATTGCGAGCTAAGTGCGTTTCATACTCCTGACAACGACTGTGCCTGCGAGAAAGTCGTGGACTGCGCGTCGCTTCTTGTTAAACAGCATCGTGACAAATTCTCCCCAAACCCATATTTGTGTGAGGATCACTATCGTCTTGTACCAAGCGGGCGCCAATGCCACCATCCGCTGACTTCGTGCGATATAGCCGAGAGAAAAATACTCTTGATCAGACATGCTCAATACGGCAATGGTCAATGCAATCGAAGCTAGCATTGATAATACGAACAAAACTGAATATCGAAGTGCAGCAGCTTTTGTAGTGATCGAGGCACCGCCGACCATGGCAATTCTAATTTGAAGTAGAAGCTTGCCGGGCGTCCCTCCGTATCTTGTGACCAGATAGACGTGAAACCACAGACCAACTATGAGACTTGGCACCAACCAGTACAGATAAAATAAGCGTACCTGTTCACCCAAGAAATAGGTAATTCCAACGACTGGCGTAAGGATCGCGAAATCAATCCAATACGAACCAAAGCGGCGCCAAAAACCCGCGTATTGCAGCGGTTCGTTAGTTGGCGGAGATGAAGGATTAATCAGATCGAGATTTGCGGTCGGTGGCGTGTATGGATTGTGCATAGGTTGAAAAGCAGGTGTGGGTTAAAGAGCTGAGCGCGAATTCAGTGGGCGCTCCCGCAAAATAATCAACGCAAGGACAAAAATAATTCCAAAAATTGCAGTGCTCGACGCCAACGTAAAAACTTTGTGAGCGAAAAAATCGCCTGCGGCAGTTCCGGCAGACCGTATACATACGACTGTTGCCCAGTAGTACGCTAACTGGAAGAGCTTTCCATTGCGGCCGAAGAACAAAAATCCGGCGACCACTACGCCTAGCACGCATGCTGCAATCAGGTTGCCAAGATGCAGACCAAAAGAGAAATAGTCGCCAATCACAGTGCCCAAGGCACCGGCTACCAACATGGTCCACCAATACAATGGATGCGCCGCAAGCGTGTAGGAATCGGCGTTCGCCGAATCGATTGATTTTTTCCAGACCAATAACGTGACGATTAGCACAGCCGCCAAGATGGCCATCACAACAAGCGCATTGATATGCAAGTCATGGCCGATGTCGCCGATGTTTGTGGCGGCAGTCCTGACAACGATAATGGCTAACCAAAAATAGATGAAGTGCTTACGTGCGTCGAATTTCTCTGCTATGACAATGGCAAGAAAAGCGGCAATCAGGATCGGAAGCCCCGCTACATGACCAAAGCCCAGAATGCCCGCCAGAAAGTCGCCGGTGTTTGCCCCTAAAATACTGGCTATGATCAACGTGATCCAGTATGCCATGCCAATTTTTGGTAGATGTTCTAATTTCATTTTTACTTTATAAAATAGCCTGGATGAAGCGTAGCGGAATCCAGGTTGGTAGCCCACGGACGAGCCCCGGATTCCGCTACGCTTCATCCAGGCTACTTGCTAAGCTCATTGCATCTAGAAAGGCGCTGATCTCATGCGGCGATTTCAGGTGGTGGACTCTTTTTTGAGGCCGAGCCTCGGAGACGAGATTTCGATATTTAGGGGTCAAGTGCCGATGACATAGCCATAGTACGCGATAGCTGTTGATAGTACTGCTGAACATCGGGCTGCCCTCCGGCCAACCCTCTGGGGTTACAAAAAGACCCTTAAAGAAGCGCTTCGTTACCCAGAGAAAGTGTGTGAACAACGGAAGGTCGATGTAAACCAACGTGTCTGCTGCGGAGAAACGCTCAAAAGCCGATCTCATGCAACCGAAGCCATCAATGACCCACGTATCACGTCCCAACAGCTCCGCGTGTGCCTTCAGATACTCATCATGCGGGACCTTGTCCCCACCCGTTCGAAATTGGATCATGTCCAATGGGTAGAGAGGAAGTTGTGTGAGTTCTGCCAACCGCCGAGCCAAGGTCGATTTACCGCCACCTGTGTTCCCGAAGACTGCAACTCTCTTCACAGACGCTCTCCCAACTGACATGCAAGGTTAGTTGCCTCGCGGCTCATTTGCTGAGGAGCGATTAAGTTTTCACGAAAAGCAGCCGCTTGCAATTTCGGGCGTAAGCATACACGCATGTCTCGATCCGCCTACTTCGTCACTTCTTCAACATCGGTTTCAAAATCTTCCATATGTTGGCAACAATAGTCGGCTCCGCCGATGCAACCGGATGCAAATTATCGGCTTGAAACAGTTCGTGCTTGTCGGCGATGTCTTGCAGCAGGAAAGGGAAGAAGGCGGTCTTGCGGGCTTTGGCGAGATCGCTGAAGGTTTGTTGGAACTTACTGGTGTAGGACTGACCCAAGTTGGGTGGCATGCGCATGCCGATGAGGAGCACTTTGGCGCCGGCTTTTTGCGATGCCACGATCATGGCGTCGAGATTGTCGCGCATGGCTTTGAGGGAGAGGCCGCGCAAACCGTCGTTGGCGCCGAGTTCGAGAATGACGATGGCAGGCTTGCTGCGCTGGAGCGCGTCGGCCATGCGCGAGCGGCCGCCCGCGGTGGTTTCGCCGCTGATGCTGGCGTTGACGACTTCATAGCGGTAGCCTTCCGTGTTGAGCTTGTTGGCGAGTAGCGTGGGCCATGCTTCGGATTGCGCGAGACCGTAACCGGCGGACAGGCTGTCGCCCATGACGAGTATCGAGACGGCATGCGCGGCATTCGCGATCAGGCTGCTAACAAGAAAGATGACAACGACGATGGATCGACTCATTCAGACAAACTCCCAAACAGTGTTGGCGGTGAGCAAGCTTGGCAAGACGGTGCCACTAGTGGATGGTGGTACATTGACGATTTTGCAGGACATCGACTTCGCGGTGCGTGCGGGCGAGACGGTGGCGATTGTCGGCGCATCGGGGTCCGGCAAGTCGACATTGTTGGGACTCTTGGCGGGGCTGGATGTTCCCACCAGCGGCACGATTCATTTGCGCGGCCAGGATATTTTTGCGCTGGACGAAGATGCGCGCGCCAAGCTGCGCGGCGAGAACATCGGCTTCGTGTTTCAGTCGTTCCAGTTGTTGCCAGCTTTGAATGCGCTGGAAAACGTGATGATGCCATTGGAATTAGCGGGCCACGCTCAGGCCAGATCTATCGCGGCGAAATGGCTCGAGCGCGTGGGACTGGGCGATCGCATGCAGCACTATCAGAAACATTTGTCCGGCGGCGAACAACAGCGTGTCGCGTTGGCGCGCGCGTTCGCTATGCATCCAGCATTGCTGCTGGCGGATGAGCCGACGGGGAATCTGGATGCCGCGACGGGTGCGCAGATTATCGAGCTGATCTTCGAACTCAATCGCGAATCGGGCACGACCTTGCTGCTGGTGACGCATGACGAGCAGTTGGCGAGCGCATGCCAGCGGCGCATCCGCTTGCGTTCGGGCAGAATGGAAGATGAGCCGGTCGCTGTGTTGTAATTCTCCACTACCCATCATTCTTTATTTTTCCTCATGAAAGATTCCGCTGTTCATTACACAGTCGAAATTGCTTCCGCCGAAGCGCATCTGTTCCGCGTCACCTTGACGATTCACAGTCCGTCCGCCAACGGCGAAACGCTGCGCCTTCCCTTGTGGATTCCGGGTAGCTACATGGTTCGCGAATTCTCCAAGAACATCGTCAGACTGACGGCCGAGCAAGGCGGTAAGTCCGCTGCGCTGACCAAGCAGAATAAATTCACCTGGCATGTTTCTGGTTCCGCGTCGACCAGCGATGCGCCGCTCGTTGTTGTGGCGGATATCTATGCGTGGGATTTGTCCGTGCGTTGCGCGCACCTGGATCAAACGCATGGGTTCTTCAACGGGACGCAGCTCTTTCTATCGGTCGAAGGCCGCGAAGACAGTCCGCACTTCGTCGAACTGCGCAAGCCACGTGGTGCTGCCTACGACGATTGGCAAGTGGCGACAACGCTGAAGACGGTGCGCAAGAAAAGCGGTTCGGGAAGTACCACGAAGGAAGCGAATAGCGGCTTCGAACTTTATCGCGCGGAGAGCTACGATGAACTCGTCGATCATCCTGTGGAGATGGGTAAATTCACGCTGCTGAAATTTAGCGCAGGCGGCGTGCCGCATCAGATGGCGATTACCGGAGCAAGCCGTTTCGATGCGGAGAGACTCACGCAAGACCTGGAAAAAATTTGCACATGGCATATCGACCTGTTCGGCTCGCCGCCGCCGTTCGAGCGTTATCTGTTCCTGGTGACGGCGGTGGGCGAGGGCTACGGCGGACTCGAGCATCGGGATTCGACGTCGCTGCTGTGTTCGCGCAACGATTTGCCCGCGCCCGGAATGAAAACGATGGAAGAGCGCTACCGTACTTTTCTGGGCTTGTGCAGTCACGAATATTTTCATGCCTGGAATGTCAAGCGCATACAGCCGGCGGCGTTCAAGCCTTATCGTTTATACGAAGAAAACTATACAAAGCTATTGTGGATGTTCGAAGGTTTCACTTCGTATTACGACGATCTTGCACTGGTGCGTACCGGCATCATTTCGCATCCCGACTATCTCGGCATGCTTGCCAAGACGATCACCAACGTCGAGCGCGCAAGCGGGCGCTTGAAGCAAAGTGTCGCCGAGTCTTCCTTCGACGCATGGATCAAGTTCTATCGGCAAGACGAGAATAGTCCCAACGCCGTCGTCAGCTATTACGCTAAAGGTTCGCTGATCGCTTTCGGATTGGACCTGACCATCCGCGTCGCCAGCGAGGGCAAACGCTCGCTTGACGATGTCATGCGTTACCTGTGGCTGCACTACGGGCAAACTGGCCGTGGTGTCGAGGACGACGAAATGCCGAGCATCATCAAGGCCGCGACGGATGTCGACGTCCATCGCGAAATTGCAGAGTGGGTGGAGGGCACGGTCGATGTGCCACTCGAAAAATTGTTCAAGTCGCTGGGCGGTACGCTTACGCGAAAGCCCGGTGGTGTGCTTTCCGGCCTGGGTATCAAGACCAAGGT
>DASUGV010000394.1:0-2302 GCA_036273835.1 Rhodocyclaceae bacterium | reverse complement strand
CGGTTTTGTCGCGGCTACGTTGGCTGGCAGCGCTTTTGCCGCCAACCGGCCCAGTGGCTACGTCACTATCTGTACCGAAGGCAAGACTTGTTCTGTAGCGACGGCCACCAATGTTGCCTATGGTCGTGCAGACAAATTTTTCTTCAAGGTGCTGACGGGCAGTTTCGTGTGCTCGCAAGCAACCTTTGGTGGCGAGGTGGCGGGCGGTGTGAACGAGTGCTCCGTGCCGAGTGGAACATCGAGCAGTTCAAGCAGTTCAAGCAGTTCAAGTTCGAGCAGTTCGTCATCATCCAGTAGCTCCTCCAGCAGCTCGTCGTCGAGTAGCTCTTCGAGTAGTTCGAGCAGTTCATCATCCAGCAGCTCTTCAGGTGGTGGCACGGTATTCACCGCCTATCCGGGTTGCGAGAAACCCACCGTAACGGGCGATGTCGGTTTGACCGCGACGATCGAAGTTCCGGCGGGACAAACATTCGATGGCGGTAACAAGCGCTACAACCTGACCGGCGCAGGTGGCGGACAAGCCGAAGGTCAACCGCCGTTATTCGAGTTGCAGGATGGCGCGACGATTAAAAACGTAACGATCGGCACCGACTCGGCGGATGGCATTCACTGTTTGGGTAATTGCACGGTTGATCACGTGTGGTGGGAAGATATCGGCGAAGATGCCGCAACTGCGCTCGGCGCAGCCGGCACGGTCATGAACATTACTTGCGGCGGTGCGCTGAATGGAGCGGACAAAACCTTCCAGCACGATGGCCGTGGCGAAATGCACATCAGCAACTTCTTCGCGCAGAACCCGGACAGCGGCAAGCTGTATCGCTCCTGTGGCGATTGCACGGCGAATGGTGGCCCGCGCAAGGTCGTCATCACCAACGTGATCACGCGCGATTTGCCAACCATCGTGGGCGAGAACTCCAATTTCGGCGACGTGGCCACCATCCGCAACCTGACGTTGAACAATAGCTCTAGCGGCATCAAGACAAAAATATGCCAGGTGTATAAAGGTGTCGTGAAAGGCAATGGCAGCACCGAGGCGCTGGGTGTCGAATTCAATACGCCAACCTGCGACGTGAGCCAGTCGGATGTGACACTGATCGCGCCCAGCATCATGAATACAGCGGCGTGCGCCGGATCGTGTCCGATTCCCTAACCGTGTGTTGTATCGAATCTGACGACGATTGAAACGTAGCATTCATGCGGGCCGGCGTGTGCCGGTCCGCGTGCACATGAACACGCACAAGCAATACACAGGGGAGATTACCAATGAATAAACAACGCCTGCTGTTTGCCGCGCCGATGCTTTTTTTCGCAACGTTTTAGCTACTGCCTTCCGCACAACAATCCGATGCGTCGCGCGGAGTGGCACCGAGCAATGGTTGGGCGGGACAGAATGGCGGAACGTGCGGTGGTGCCGGTGCGACCATCAGCAATGTATTCGAAATGCATAATCGCACGGCCGGCAATCCATATCTTGGCGAATATAAAAATACCTGTCCGGGCGCCGTTCAATAAAGATGTCACATAATGCTTATGTCATTTATTTGGTGTTCTCGCTGTGACTAGATTCTGATTCGTCACAACAAAGAAACGGACGGCAGCGTTTTTTCTCCCACCACAACAAGGCCCGCAATTGCGGGTCTTTTTGTTTTAGACCAAGTCGGCAAGTGTGACGAGACGTGTGCGGAAGCTAAGCTGGATTGCGCGAGTGACCTGCAGCACATGATCGATCCAATCCGCGCTCAGGTAAGATAGGAGACTGCAATCGCAACTTTCTGACATTGGAACGCAATCATGATCCGAAAAAATATGCTGCCCTTTTTAGCGAGCTTTGCCACGATATTTACGCTAGCGGTCCAAACAGTACCGGCGTTCGCGCAAGTGCCGGCTTGGGCGCGTGAGAGTGCGCCGAACGATGGCTGGGCCGGGCAAGATGGCGGCACGAAAGGCGGCGCGGACGCCAACGCGGACCATGTTTATACCGTCACTACGGTAGATCAGTTGCGCAACGCCGTGAGTGGTTTTCGGTCCAGGATCGTTTTGATCAAAGGCCTCATCGACGCGTCGGAAGGCCGCCCGTTTTCAAGTACCGGCGATCAGAAAGTGCGTGGCGTGATTTACGTGAGTTCGAATACCACGATTGTCGGTTTGGGGAATGATGCCAAAGTCATCAACGCCAATTTTATGCTCGGCGGTGCTTCGCAAGTCATCTTGCGCAATTTGACCATCGAAAATCCTTGCGATGCCGGTCCGACCTTCGACGGTAGCGATGGACCCACCGGCAACTGGAATTCGGAATTCGATG
>DASUGV010000393.1:0-2613 GCA_036273835.1 Rhodocyclaceae bacterium | reverse complement strand
GGTGCGCCGCATGCATAGACCTGATATCCGGACAAATCGGGCAAGTCCTGCATGATGGCTTGATGCGCTAGACCCCGGCGGCCTTGCCAGTCGGCAGGAATGGCGTCGGAAATGACTGGCACATAACGAAAGTTGGGCAGCTCGCGCGCCCATTGCTCGGCCAGTGCATGCGCGTACAGGCCCGCACGATCACGCGAGCCCCAGTAAAGAATCATTGGACGCCGATTGGTTTGCTCCGCCGTTTGATGGGCGATGTCTTCGATGATGCTTTTGATTGGCGCGAAGCCTGTACCACCGGCAAGAAAAATGATGGGTTTATCGCTCTGGCGCAAGTAAAAACCTCCCAACGGTCCTTCAAATCGCAAGATATCGCGTTCCTTCATTGCGCTGAACACATGCTCCGTAAAATGCCCGCCGGGCACATGACGGATATGCAATTCCAATGCTTCTGCCTGATGGGGTGGATTGGCGATGGAAAAACTGCGCCGCTTACCGTCGGCCAGCAGGAAGTCGATGTACTGCCCCGCGATGAAGCGGAACGTATCGTTGGCAGGCAGTTTGATATTCAGCACTGCCACGTCCGAGGCGGGTTTGTTCAAACTTTGCACGCGGCACGGCAGCTTTCTAAGCGGAATATCGCTGGCCGAGCGAACATCGCGCACCTCGATTGCCAAGTTTGATCTGGCCTTTGCACAACACAGCAATGCCATGCCGGCCTCACGTTCGGAAACGGGAAGCGTGGACTCCGGTGCTTTGCCGTGGTCGATCTCTCCGGAGAGTATCGTCGCCTTGCAAGAGCCGCAAGCGCCATCGCGGCAACCATAGGGAATGATGAGCGTTGCATCGAGCGCGGCTTGCAGCAAGGTTGTGTCGGCATCAGCGATGTACTGACGTCCGCTGGGTTGCAGGGTAATCTCGAAGGACATGGTAAAACGTCGCGTGTGATAATTCGGGTAATGAAAAGAATTCTGATCGTAGGCTGCGGCGACATCGCGCGCCGCGCGCTGCCGTGGCTCATTCAGCGTTGCCGGGTTTATGCGTTGGTGCGCCGTGCCGAAACCGCCGATGAAATACGCGCGCTGGGTGCCATTCCGATGCGCGCCGACCTGGACGATTTTCGCAGCCTGCGCCGCATCGCCGGATTGGCGGACGCGGTCTTGCATTTTGCACCACCGCCAAACAGCGGTAGCGAACCCAATGACGACGATCCGCGTACCCGCAACCTGCTTGCGGCGCTAGCGAGCCGCGGCAGTTTACCACGCAGCCTCGTTTATATTAGTACCACCGGGGTTTATGGAGATTGCGCTGGTCAGCGCGTCATGGAGACACAACGCCTGGCGCCCGCTACGGCTCGTGCGCGACGTCGTGTCGCGGCGGAAAGGCGCTTGCGCGTTTTCGCCCGGCGCAATCCTGTGCGATTCGCCATTCTGCGCGCGCCCGGCATTTATGCCGCGGAGCGTTTGCCGCTGGAGCGGCTCAAGCGTGGCGATCCGGTACTGATGCGCGAGGAGGATGTCTACACCAACCATATCCACGCCGATGACCTGGCGCATGCTGCTGTCATTGCGTTGTTTCGTGGCGGAGCAGGCCGCGCTTACAACATCAGTGACGACGCACACCTCCAGATGGGTGATTATTACAATGCGATGGCGGACATCTTCGACCTGTCGCGTCCGCCGCGCTTGAGCCGGGCTGAATGCGCCCGGAAGCTCAGCTCGACCACAATGTCGTTCATGGCCGAGTCGCGCAAGCTGGATAATTTGCGCATGAAACACGAATTGAGACTAAAGTTGAAATATGAAAATGTCATTGATGGGCTGCGTATCATTGCCAGTCAAATAAAAAAACCGGCCGATCTGCGGCCAGAGCAATAATGCAATTTAAATAAAGTCGAGGTGCTCACATGTTCTTTCTCTGGCTCAAAGCGATTCATGTGTTCTTTGTCGTGAGCTGGTTCGCCGGCTTGTTTTATCTGCCGCGCCTGTTCGTCAACTTGGCACAGGTGCCGCCCGGCAATTCGGCCGAACGCGATCGCCTGCTCGGCATGGCCACGCGACTCAAACGGTTCATGCTGCCTTTGATGCTCGGTACCTGGGTGTTCGGTATTCTGCTGATTACCAGTGGTGCCAATGGCATATTCAATGCGGAAGCGTTCAAACACTGGATGGAACAAGGCTGGCTGCATGCCAAACTGTTGCTCGTCGTACTTCTGACGGGTTACGACGGCTATTGCAAAAAGCTGTTGCGCGATTTCCAGCAAAACCGTAACACCAAAAGTCACGTGTGGTTTCGCTGGTTCAATGAACTGCCCGCCGCAGTGCTGCTGCTGATTTTGATTCTCGTGATCGTCAAACCCTTTTAAAATGCGATATCAAGGCGTCATATTCGATTTCAACGGCGTCCTGCTGTGGGATGCGCCGCTGCACGAGCAGGCCTGGCAGGCGACGGCGAAACGACTGCGCGGATCGGAACTCAGCGACGAAGAGTTCCGACTGCACGTGCACGGACGCACGAACAGCCATATCCTCGCTCATGTCATGGGCCGCACCATGCAAGGTACCGAACTCGACGAACTGATTCAATTCAAGGAATCGATGTATCGCGATTTGTGTC
>DASUGV010000392.1:0-2151 GCA_036273835.1 Rhodocyclaceae bacterium | reverse complement strand
CGTGAATCGTAATTTCTGGCGCGAGTCCCTGATCCGGCACTGATCCAAGGTCGGGCGGCGAGGTTTGTTGCGCCCAAGCCAATTGCATATTCAATGCCGCGACTGCGATAAGTAAGCGCGGATTCATGAGAGTGCCCTCTGCAATGTATTAATTTCAGGATAGCTTGTTGTGCGCGTCTCTACAGTTCGACAACGCACAAACGCTCGATTAACTTGCGACACGCGATACTGCGGTGGCTGAGGGAGTTTTTCGATGTTGCATCGAGCTCGGCAGCCGTTCGTCCGAGGCTTGGTAGAAAAAAGTAGGGGTCATAGCCAAAACCATTTTCGCCGCGTGGCGTGGCAATAATTTCACCATGCCATTCGCCTTCCGCGATGATGGGTTGCGGATCGTCGGCGGAACATACGAATACCAAAACACATACATAGCGGGCGCGGCGATCGCTTGCTTCCGCAAGCTTCTCGACAAGCAACGCGTTGTTCCGGTCATCCGATTTTGGCTCGCCCGCAAAGCGGGCTGAGAAAACGCCCGGTGCGCCGCCCAATGCCGTCGCGCATATGCCAGAGTCATCTGCTAGCGCGGGTAAACCGGCATGCAGGCTGGCGTGTCGTGCTTTGGCCAGAGCGTTTTCGACGAAAGTGATGTGCGGCTCTTCGGCTTCCGATATGCCTAACGCTGTTTGGGGTATCACTTCCCAACCGAGCGGCGTGAGCAAGGACCGAAACTCGCGCAGCTTGCCGCTGTTGTTCGAGGCCATGACGAGTTTTTTCATTGTGCTTTCATATATCAGTGCGCTTCATCCCAATTGGCGCCTGCACCGACCTCGACCAATAGCGGCACTTTGAGATGAGCGACGCCACTCATGACGGTTGGCAGCTTCTCACGCACCCACGCAAGTTCATCATCCGGCACTTCCAATATGAGTTCGTCATGGACCTGCAGCAGCAAGCGGCTCTTGAGCTTCTCGCGTATCAGCCAATCGTGGGTCGCTCGCATGGCAAGCTTGACAACATCCGCGGCAGTGCCTTGCATAGGGGCATTGATGGCGGCCCGTTCGGCGCCTTGGCGGCGACCGGCGTTACCGGATTTGATTTCCGGTAGCCACAATCGGCGGCCAAATACCGTTTCGACAAATCCTTTATCGCGGGCGAACTGGCGCGTCGCTTCCATGTACCGCGCGACGCCTGGGTAGCGCGCGAAGTAACGATCGATGTAATTCTGCGCGGCGCTGCGTTCGACATCGATCTGCTTGGCCAGACCATGCGCGCTCATGCCGTAGATCAATCCGAAATTAATGGCCTTGGCATATCGGCGCTGCTCGTTGGTCACATCGTCGAGACCGAGACCGAACACTTCCGCAGCGGTGGCGCGGTGAATGTCTTCGCCTTTCGCAAAGGCATCTAGCAGGCGATCATCGTCGGAAAGATGCGCCATGATGCGCAACTCGATTTGCGAATAGTCGGCGGAGACAACGTGATGCTCGCGCGGAGCAATGAACGCAGCGCGGATACGGCGCCCTTCGAGCGTACGAACAGGAATGTTCTGCAGGTTTGGATCGGTGCTGGCCAGTCGGCCTGTGACTGCACCTGTCTGCGAGAAGTTGGTATGCACGCGGCCAGTCCTGGCGTTCACCATGCGCGGCAGCTTGTCGGTGTAAGTGCTCTTGAGTTTGGCAAAGCTGCGATATTCGAGGATCAGCTTTGGAAGCGGATAGTCGAGCGCAAGCGCCTGTAATACTTCTTCATCGGTACTGGGTGTGCCGCTCGGTGTTTTCTTGATAACCGGCAACTTGTCGCGCTCAAAAAGGATTTCTTGAATCTGCTTCGGACTGTTCAGATTGAAAGGCTGACCGGCGACTTTGTAGGCCTCGCTTTCGATTTCCATCATCTTCTGGCCAAGCTCGCCGCTTTGCTGCGCTAACAGAAAACTGTCGATGAGTATGCCATTGCGTTCCATCGTCCACAGCACTTCAAGCACTGGCATTTCGATTTGCCGATACACATGTTGGATGTGAGAATCGGCTTGCAGTCTGGGTGTGAGAATGTTGTGTACGCGTAGCGTGACGTCGGCATCTTCAGCCGCGTATGCCGTTGCGCACTCCACGTCGAGATCGTAGAAGCCAATCTGATTGACGCCCTTGCCGCAGACTT
>DASUGV010000391.1:0-4568 GCA_036273835.1 Rhodocyclaceae bacterium | reverse complement strand
CCGATGTACTGGAATTGACAGTGGAAGAAGCTTTGCGCTTCTTCGATGCCGTACCCGTCGTAGCGCGCAAGCTGGAAACCCTCATCAACGTCGGCCTTGGCTACATTCGCCTTGGTCAAAGCGCCACTACGCTGTCGGGTGGCGAAGCGCAACGCGTCAAACTGGCGCTCGAGCTTTCGAAGCGCGACACGGGTCGTACCTTGTTCATTCTCGATGAACCAACGACCGGTCTGCACTTTCATGACATCGAGCTATTGCTGACCGTACTGCATCGTTTGCGCGATCACGGCAATACCATTGTCGTCATCGAACATAATCTCGATGTCATCAAAACCGCCGACTGGCTCATCGACCTCGGGCCGGAAGGCGGCGGACGAGGCGGCCAAATTTTGGCTGCGGGTGCGCCCGAGACGATTGCCGCGACGTCCGCGAGCCACACTGGGCATTATCTTGCCAAGGTGCTCACAACATAGATTTGCTTTCTTCCAAATAAAAAACCCGCAAACTGCGGGTTTTTTATTGCCTTTCTGAATTCGCCATTTAGGCTTCCACTGCGGCCCCATCACCGGCGGTGTTGGGACGATCCAACAGTTCGACATATGCCATAGGCGCATTGTCGCCAACGCGGAAGCCACACTTCAGAATGCGCAAATAACCGCCTTTGCGCGACGCGAAACGTGGGCCCAGTTCGTTGAAAACCTTGCCGACCATATCGCGATCACGAAGCCGATTGAATGCCAAACGACGATTGGCCAAACTCGGTGCCTTACCCAAAGTGATGATGGGCTCCACCACACGGCGCAGTTCCTTCGCCTTCGGTAAGGTAGTCTTGATCACTTCATGACGCAACAAAGAGTTGGTCATATTGCGCAACATCGCCAAGCGATGGCTGCTGGTCCGATTGAGTTTACGCAGGCCGTTACCATGACGCATTTTCTTATTCCTTTTTCCCGACTATCAGCTTAGTTTTTCCAAACCAGCGGGCGGCCAGTTTTCCAGTTTCATTCCCAAGGTGAGGCCGCGTGAAGCCAGCACATCCTTGATCTCGTTGAGTGACTTTCGGCCGAGATTAGGCGTCTTGAGCAATTCTGTTTCGGTGCGCTGAATCAAATCGCCGATATAGTAAATATTTTCGGCCTTCAGGCAGTTTGCGGAACGCACCGTCAGCTCTAAATCATCCACCGGACGCAACAGAATCGGATCGATTGTCGGCGCACGCGGTGCTTCCGCTGCAACCGGCGTTCCTTCGAGATCGGCAAATACCGACAATTGATCCATCAATACGCGCGCGGCATAACGGATTGCTTCTTCCGGTTCCACCGCACCGTTAGTTTCGATATCGATGACAAGACGATCCAGGTCGGTGCGCTGCTCGACGCGCGCGCTCTCCACCAGATAACTGACACGGCGCACAGGGCTGAACGACGCATCGAGCACAACGCGTCCAATAATCTTGTTGTCTGCCGCAGGACGAGAATTGCCTGGCACATACCCGCGACCCTGCTCGACCTTGATTTGCATGTCGATCTTGCCGCCGGGCGCCAAGTGAGCAATCACATGATCCGGATTGACCAGCTCGACATCGTGAGAAGTCTCGATGTCGCTGGCCTTGACCACGCCTTCACCCGACTTCGATAGGCGAAGAACAACGTCATTACGATTATGCAATTTGAATACGACGCCCTTGAGGTTGAGAAGGATGTCGACCACATCTTCACGCACACCATCCAGCGTGGAGTATTCGTGCAGCACACCGTCAATCGATACCTCAGTGGCCGCATGGCCGGGCAAGGATGACAAAAGAATACGGCGCAACGCATTACCAAGCGTGTGACCAAAGCCGCGTTCAAACGGCTCCATCACCACTACTGCATGAACAGGAGAGATGTTCTGCACATCAATGATGCGCGGCTTCAGGAGACTGTTACTCTGCATTGGGCTATCCTCTTACGGGGACGGGAATGACCCGTATTAATGCGACGTATTAACGGGAATACAGTTCGACGACCAAGCTTTCGTTGATGGTCGAAGGCAATTCTGTACGTAACGGATATGCTTTAAATACGCCTTTACCGTTCTTGGCATCCACTTCCAGCCATTCCGGGAAACCGCGACCTTCAGCAGCGGCCAACGCAGACTTCACACGTAAATGAGCTCGCGAATTTTCAGTCAGTTCAACCGTGTCGCCAGGACGCAATGTATACGAGGGAATATTCACTCGCTTGCCATTGACGAGTACGCCGTTATGACGAACGACTTGCCGTGCTTCTGCGCGGGAGCCGCCAAAACCCATGCGATAGGCAACGGCGTCCAGACGACCTTCAAGTAGCTGCAGCATATTCTCGCCGGTCTGACCTTTACGCTGGTCAGCTGCCGCATAGATTTTGCGGAATTGCTTTTCAAGTACGCCATAAATGCGACGGATCTTTTGCTTTTCGCGCAGTTGTTGGCCATAACCCGACAAACGTTGACCGGATTTTTGCCCATGTTGGCCGGGCGCATAGGCACGACGATCAATCGAACATTTGTCGGTAAAGCACTTCTCGGCCTTCAGAAAAAGCTTTTCGCCTTCCCGACGGCATTGACGACACTTGGGGTCTAGATTGCGAGCCAAGTTATAACTCCTATTAGATGCGGCGACGCTTGGGCGGACGACACCCGTTATGCGGAATCGGTGTGATATCGGTAATCGAGGTAATCTTCAGGCCAAGCGCATTCAACGCACGGACGGCGGATTCACGACCAGGGCCAGGACCCTTGATACGCACTTCCAGATTCTTCACACCACACTCTTGTGCAGCTTTGCCAGCGGCCTCAGCGGCAACTTGAGCTGCAAACGGTGTGCTTTTGCGCGAACCCTTGAATCCGGCACCGCCGGAAGTTGCCCATGACAATGCATTACCCTGGCGATCCGTAATGGTGATGATCGTGTTATTAAAAGACGCATGCACGTGAGCAATACCCTCGGCAATATTCTTTTTGACTTTTTTACGTATCTTCGCAGCAGTTTTTACCATGTTCTATCTCGGCTTCCGGCTTTTACTTCGCGTGTTCTGATTTGTTGAATGCATGTATGCGTTGGATTACTTCTTGCCGGCAATTGCCTTACGTGGACCTTTGCGAGTTCTCGCATTGGTACGCGTACGCTGACCGCGCAGCGGCAAACCACGGCGATGGCGCACGCCACGGTAGCAACCCAAGTCCATCAAGCGCTTGATGTTCATCGTCACTTCACGACGAAGATCGCCCTCTACCGCAAATTTACCCACTTCTTCACGCAGACGATCCATCTGTACTTCGGTCAGATCTTTGACTTTTGCAGTGCGTGCAACACCCGCAGCGTCGCAAACTTTTTGCGCGCGCGTCCGACCAACGCCAAAAATCGCGGTCAATGCGATCTCGGCATGCTTGTGATTTGGAATGTTTACACCAGCAATCCGGGCCATAATTACCTTTGCTTACTCTGTCCGCCGACCTCGTCCAAACGCCTTCTTGGATTTTTAACGAAGCCGTAAATTATAGATGAAATTATTCTGCCGATCAACCTTGGCGCTGCTTATGGCGCGGGTCTTCGCAGATCACGCGGACCACCCCTTTACGGCGAACCACCTTGCATTTGCGGCAAATCCGTTTTACTGAAGCTTGTACTCTCATCTCTCACTCCCAAAACCGTCTTACTTACTTCGAGCGGAAAACGATACGTCCTTTGGAAAGATCGTAGGGCGTCAACTGCACCGTAACCTTGTCGCCCGGCAAAATGCGGATGTAGTGCATGCGCATTTTGCCGGAAATGTGACCAAGCACCACGTGCCCATTTTCCAACTTCACCATGAAGGTGGCATTGGGCAGGGTTTCGGTCACTTCACCCTGCATTTCGATAACGTCTTCCTTGCTCATACCCTCACTTCACCGGCAGCACGGCGCCGCCTTTGAAATTCGCCTTTTTAAGCAAACTCTCGTATTGATGGGACATGATGTAAGCCTGCACTTGCGCCATGAAGTCCATTGTCACCACTACAATAATCAACAACGACGTGCCGCCAAATTGAAAAGGCACTTGCCATTTCAAAATCAACAATTCTGGCACCAAGCAAACCAATGTAATGTATAAAGCACCCACCATGGTCAGGCGCATCAAAATCTTGTCGATATAACGCGCTGTCTGCTCACCCGGTCGAATGCCCGGCACAAACGCGCCAGATTTTTTCAGGTTGTCCGCAGTTTCCTTGGCGTTGAATACCAAAGCCGTATAAAAAAAGCAGAAGAAAATAATTGCCAGCGAATAGAGCAACATGTAAATCGGCTGACCTGGCGACAGCGTCGTAGCAAAATCTTTCAACCAACGCAAACGGTCGGAACTACTAAACCATTGCGCAGCGGTCGCCGGAAACAAAATAATACTTGAAGCGAAAATCGGCGGAATCACGCCAGACATATTTAGCTTTAATGGCAAATGTGAACTCTGTCCGCCATAAACTTTATTACCCACCTGACGCTTGGCGTAATTCACAAGAATCTTGCGTTGACCACGCTCCACAAATACTACGAATCCCGTTACTACACCCACC
>DASUGV010000390.1:0-5826 GCA_036273835.1 Rhodocyclaceae bacterium | reverse complement strand
CTTGGTCGAGCAACTGGAGCGCGAAGGTATCAGGCTGAAGCACATCGATCTCGGCGGTGGTCTGGGTATTCGCTATCGCGATGAAGTGCCGCCTGGCGTAAGCGACTATGTCGCGCCGCTGTTGTCCGTTTTTTCAGGCCGTCATGAGCAACTGTGCTTTGAACCCGGCCGCTCGCTCGTTGGCAATGCCGGCATCTTGCTGACTCGGGTCGAATATCTCAAACCGGGCGAAACGAAAAATTTCGCCGTCGTCGATGCGGCGATGAACGATCTGATGCGGCCCGCGCTCTATGACGCCTATCACGAAATGGTAGCCGTCAACAGCTCGAACGTGACGGCAAACTCTTTCGAAATTGTCGGCCCGGTCTGCGAGAGCGGGGATTTCCTTGGTCACGATCGTTCGCTCGCATTGCGCGAAGGCGACCTGATCGCCATTCTTTCTGCTGGCGCCTATGGCATGGCCATGAGTTCCAACTACAACACCCGCCCGCGCGTAGCTGAAGTAATGGTCGATGGCGATAAAACGCATCTTGTGCGGCGTCGCGAAACCATCGCATCTTTATTTGAGCTGGAATCCGTACTGCCCTGAAAATCGGGTCCGGCGCTTTGCCTTGGCCTCTAATGGATTGCCCGCATTGCCACTTCCCTACCCAATGCGAATATGTCTATTGTTATGCGCGTCACCCAATCGGTTAGCCGTCGTATTTAACTTTCTTGGTACCGTTCGAAACAAGTAAACAGCGGCAGTCTAGTTCGCCGTGATCTGTTCATTCTAGATTGCATGATAAATGCATGGGATGATCGGCAATATTATTGCGGCACGGGAGCACGGTCATGGCGGAAACCGGCAACGACGAGCTTCAATTCAGCGGCGAAGACGACACGGCGAATGCTGCCGACGCGAAACTTGCCGGCGGTCAAAACGTATGGCGCATCTTGATCGTCGACGACGATCCGGACGTGCATGCCACAACCACGTTCGCATTGCGCGGAATAAAAATTCTGCACCGATCCCTGCAATTTCTGCACGCCAACTCCGCCGCCGAGACACGCTCGCTGCTGGAACATGATCGTGACATAGCCGTCATTCTGCTCGACGTAGTCATGGAACAGGACGATGCGGGATTATGTCTAGTGCGCGACATCCGCGAATGTCTTGGCATGAAAGAAGTGCGCATCATCCTGCGCACCGGACAACCCGGCTATGCGCCCGAAATCGACGCAATCCGCGACTACGACATCAACGATTACAAAACCAAATCGGAGCTGACGCGCAACAAGCTCTACACCACGTTGACAGCCGCGCTCCGCTCTTATGATCAGATTCGCACCATCGAGGCCGCTCGCGATGGCTTGAGCATGGTTGTGCAGGCCACGCACGAACTCATGGCACTGTCAGGCATGCGCAACTTCGCAGCCGGGGTCATTACCCAATTGGCCGCCTTACTTCATGTGCCGGCGGAAGGCCTTATTTGCGCGCAGCGCTCCTCCACTGCGGAATTCGCTCACAGCGATACATTGATTATCGCGGCGGCGGGCCGCTATGCCGCACTCATCAATCAGCCGGTCACGCTGATAAATGACAGGGGCATTTTCAGTATTCTGGAACGCTGTCTGAACGAAAAGCGGCATATCTTCGAGCCTGACGGCACGGCGCTTTTTTTCGGCGGCCGCGATCAGCAGAATATGGCCGCTTACCTGGACACTTGCTCCGCCATCGATGCCGACACGCAGCAAATGCTCGCGTTGTTTTGCACGAATATCTCGATCGGACTGGACAACACGATACTATTCTCCAGACTGCACGACTACGCCTTTTATGACACACTTGTCGATTTACCCAATCGGCATAGTTTCATCGGCGCGCTGAACGAGCGATTGAACGGCCCCGATCGCACGCGCTATACCTTGGCATTGATAGACCTGGACCACTTTGCCGAAACCAATGACGCGCTCGGCCACAACTTTGGCGACATGCTATTGCGCGCGGTCGCGCAACGTCTCAAAACCGCACTTGATCACAAATGCGTTTTGGCGAGAGTATCGGGCGATACTTTTGGTGTGCTGGACTTGACCGAACACGTGCGGCCAGCCGGCCTGGCCTCTTTGTTCCGCGAACCATTTGTCATTGACGGCCAGGATTTGATGGTTTCCGCCACGGTAGGCATCGCGCATCTGTCGGACATCGATGGTGACGGCGGCGAAGCGCTCAAAGACGCCAGTATGGCATTGCGCCGCGCCAAGACCAGCAGTCGCGGCGAATACGGCTTTTTTACGCGCGACATGGCGGTGGAAATTCGAGAGCGCGCAAGGCTGCTGCAAGCGCTGCGTCATGCGATAGAGCGTCAGCGTTTGTTCTTGATGTATCAACCTCAGGTAGCACTTGCCGACGGCAAGATATGCGGAATGGAAGCGCTTTTGCGCTGGCGCACCGAAGATGGCCAACTCATCGCCCCTGCTCGCTTCATACCCATTGCCGAACACTCCGGCATGATCGTCGGAATCGGCGAGTGGGTACTGCGCATGGCGTGTTTTCATCAAGCCGATTTGTGCCGGCAGGGTTTTGAAGGTCTGCGCATGGCAGTGAACATTTCGGTATATCAGATGCGGCATCCCGGCTTCCTGCAGGCGCTTAAGTCGGCACTGGAGGATAGCGGCGTGAAAGCGGATTTGATCGAACTGGAAGTCACTGAATCCATCGGCATGGAAGAAGCGGATTTTGTCAGCCGCACACTGGACGATATTAGAGCGCTCGGCGTCAAGATCGCAGTGGACGATTTCGGCACGGGCTTTTCTTCATTGTCCTATTTGCAGCGCCTTCAGATTGATCGACTGAAGATCGATCGCACATTTGTCGCAGAGATCGCAATGAACGAACGCGCGCGACGCATTCCCGAACTGATTATTCAATTGGGCCGCAAGTTATCCATTGCCGTGATTGCGGAAGGCGTGGAAACTGTTCAGCAAGCTGATGTGCTACGCGAATTGGGTTGCACGGAAGCACAAGGGTTCTTCTACGCACGCCCCATGGAATCTACCGCAATGTCGACGTGGTTGAAGGCATATCGGCCTCCAGACAATTGACGGTTTTTACCTTTTACTAATGACATTTGCATGATCGAGCCGCGCCCTCTGAAAGGTTGGACTGTGCGTCGCGCAGTTGTTGCCGCTGTGCTGCTTGGCGTGCTGTTGCCGGCGCTGGTTGTGGGCATCTATCTGGCGCGCGTGTTCTATCAGAACACTCTGCAAGCTGAAATCGCCCGAACGCTCAAGCACGAATCCGAAGTATTGGCGCTGGGCGTGCGCGACAGTTTATGGTCGCTCGACAGCGAAACAGCCGGTGCGCTGGTTGATGCGGTCATGAGCGATCCAGCGCTGGTTAAAGTGGAAGTGTTCGATCTGCAACTCAAGCAATTCGTTTCGCGCGAAGTATCCGAACGCCGGCAAGGTCGCATCTACGCCATTGAACAAGGGATCGAGCATCGTGGAGAAATCATCGGAAGGGTTCGCGTTGAAATAACGGATCAGCCTTTGTCGCTACTGCTTGGCAAACAGCTCATCACACTCGTCGGCATGCTGACTTTGCAAGTAGGAAGCAGTGTTCTGCTAATTCTTGTCGTTTTACAGCAGCGGCTTGGATTGCCGCTCAATCGTGTGTCGGGCGAAGCAGCGCGGCTTGCTCGAGGAGAATTAAACACGCCAATTGAACCGCAGCGAAATGACGAAATCGGTGAAGTCGAATCCCAGCTTGAAATCACACGACAAGCATTGCAAAGCTTCATGCGCGCACTGGAACAGAAAAATCGCGCGTTGCAAATTGATCTACGCGAACGCCTACGTGTCGAAGCGACATTGCGCGATCGCGAACAGCGGCTGCGCATGCTGGTCGAACAAAGCCCGATTGCCGTCGTCGAGTACGACTTGGGCTGGCACATTCTTGATTGGAACGAAGCAGCCTCGCGAATATTCGGCTGGCGCCGGGAAGAAGTACTGGGACGGCACGCGTCCTTTCTCTTAGCGCCGGACGAAACAAACCTCTATACAGATCCAGCAACGCCGCAAGCTTTCGGCAACGAGGGATTGCATCAGCGCAATCGAAATGTACGCGCCGACGGCAGCACCATCGTCTGCCAATGGTTCAACAATGTCATTCGCGACAGCAATGGCGTCGCGCAACGCATCGTCAGTATGGCCGAAGACGTCACCGAACGGCAGCGTAGCGAGGACGAAATTAGGCGCCAGGCAACGGTAATTCAACTCACCACCAATCTGGTGGCACTCACGGATGCGGATGGCTATATCGAATGGCATAACGAAGCTTTCGTGCGCCGCTCCGGTTATCTGCCTCAAGAAATCGACGGCGCCAATCTGATCCAATTACTACGCGGTGACGATACCGAAAGCAAAGCATTCGACGCAATTCAACATGCGTTGCGCGATGGCAACGCACTTTCCGGCACCGAGCTACTGTGCCACGCCAAAAATGGCGAGCCCTATTGGGTGTCCGCTGAAACTCAACCGGTTCGCTCAGCGAACGGCGTGTTTATCCAGAGTGTCGTACTACTCAACGATATCACCGACAAACATCGCATCGCCGATGCATTGAAGAATCTCGCGCGCATCGGTGCCAGCAACGAACCGCATGATTTCCTCGAACAGCTACTCGGCGTATTGGCGCGCGGTGCCCGAGCCAACGCCGCTTATTTGGCGTTGCACAACAGCAAAAGCGAATATGTCAATGCCATAGTCGTATGGTCCGACGCTCACTGGCCCATTCATCAAGGGACTTCGGTAAAGGAACACGGCATCGCACAACGCATTTCCCTCGGTAGTCCATTGCTGATCACCAATAATGCCTATCCGCAGTTGCGCGAAGACCCCATCGTTGGCGATTGCGACCATACTCAGGCGCTGGTCGCCGTCGCAATTTCCGACGCAACAGGCGAGATGGCCGGCCACATCGCGATTCTTTTCGCAACGCCGTTACTTGGCGCAGAAGAAGCGCAATCGTTGGCGGAACTGGGTGCGGCCCGGGCCGGCGCGGAGTTTGCGCGCGTGCAGGCGTTGGACGATTTGCGGCATAGCGAGCAAAAATTTTCATCGATATTCCAGCACTCTCCCATTCCACTGGCGTTGATACGTCGTGCAGATGGTCGTTACCTCGATGTCAATCGCGCCGCATTGGAAGCGTTTGGTTTTCCGCGCGAAGAATTTATCGGCCACAGCGAGTTGGAAATTGGACTCTATGCAAGTCAGCAGGATCGAGAAACCGTCAAACAATTGCTTCGCAATGATGGCCACGTCGACGGTCTTACCGTCAATCTGCGTTCGAAGAGCGGCGAACTGCGCAACTGTCAGCTGCACATTCGCACTGTATTCATGAATGAGTTATGTCTGCTGGCAGCGACCGTCGACATAAGTCAGTTGAGCAATGCGCGGCGTCAGGTCGAGGAATTGAATCTCTCCCTTGAACAACGCGTGGCCGAGCGCACACGTGACCTCGCCACTACGAACCGGGAACTGGAAACTGCGCTGGAACGTTTGCAGCGGACGCAGGACGAATTGGTGCGCTCAGAAAAACTTGCGGCTCTGGGTTCTCTGGTTGCAGGCGTCGCGCATGAACTCAACACACCTATCGGCAATAGCCTGATGGTTGCGAGCACGCTACGCGATCTGAATCGCGATTTTCGCAAGCAAGTCGATGCGGGCCTCAAGCGTTCCGAACTCGACACACACGTGCATGAAACCGAATCGGCAGCCGACATTCTTATACGCAATCTGCATCGCGCCGGAGAACTGATCTCCAGTTTCAAGCAAGTTGCCGTT
>DASUGV010000389.1:0-3994 GCA_036273835.1 Rhodocyclaceae bacterium | reverse complement strand
TTGTCCTATCTCACAGGCCGATCTTGCGAAGAACTGCTTCGTGAAGAAATTGAATATTTCGCGGGGCTAGGGATCGAGATTTCTGGCACCGCTGCCCATGGCAGTCCTTTTGCCCGCCATGGTCACGATTACATCAACTATGAGCTTTTTGCTGAGTGTGATCCACGCCAGGCACATATTTATGTCGAACGAGACGCGCCGCCCGTGTACGGGCGGACGATCGGGGATGATTTATTTTCGTTTCGCCTGAATTCGGTCAAGATGAAGGATTTTGGCTTGAAATATGAGGCTTATTTCGTCGGGCCTTGCGTTTATATCGCTGATATTGCATCGGGCCTGTCCGTGCGCTGGCGCTTGCCCGACGGAAGAGACTTCGTTGAAGAGATGCCTGATTTGGGTGTGGCGATAGTCAAACGCGGGTTCGCAGAAAGTGGACATAGGGCGGTGCAACTGCTCGTGCATCCCGATCATTGGCGCATAACGGGTGATGACATCGAATTCTCATCGTCCACCGCAATTGTGGTCGGCGCACGTGCAGGTGAAAAACTTCATGGCTTGGCCAAAACGGGTAAGCCAAGTTCGTTGCCGTTTGACTATCTGTCCCGCTTCCTGTTTGGGCTCGCAAATCGCGCGGATGCATCACCGCTGAAATACGACGATCTCGAACTCGGTGCGGAGCAACCGTGCGAAGAGCCGTCAATACGCATCGAAAATGAGTTTGCTGCTTTCAATCTTACGCTGAAGAATGGGACGCGTGATCGATCCAAATCGTTCTACCTCATGCAGTATCTCGCCGGAGGCGACCCTGCTTCGGTAAACCGCGTGCTGACTCTTCATAGAGAGTTAAATCTACCTTATTCGCTGGCCGCGCCAGTGCGCTGGCTCGATCCTTCCTCCGGGGTGGTCGAAGATTATCCTCTGGATTGGGATGCGATAGGCGAAGATGTGCGGCGTGGCATTGGCAGTGTGGGATACCTCGCCAACGCACTCGACATTGCAGCCGGAGACGCCAGCAACGCCCGGTCAATCTTCGCCGAAGACGTAGATACAATGCGCGGTAGAGATCTTCAGTGTCGCTATATGACAACGCCCATTCGATCGAAAGCGGCGATGGAGACCGACTGGTGGAAAGGCAATTCGACAGCACCGCTTTGGATATGGAAGCGTTTCAAGCTTCGCTTTGCGAGCCGTTATGACGATGCGGCTCTCACGAAATCAACGGTTTCGCACGACGAACTCGATCCGGTTGCCTGGGTGGCGGCAAATCTTAGGCCGGGAAAGCGTGTTTTGATCAACATCGATCCCCGGCACTACGGAGACAACTGGTATTCACGCCGTCCCGCACGCGATTGTTCCTGGATTAATGCCGCCCGGGATCGGGCCGCCTTTTCGATGCGCTGATCATTCGATCGTTTCATAACCAGAAGCCTCGAATTCATCTTAGAATGCATCGTTGATCGTTCGCAATTTTGTCTCGAAAAAATGTCTTAGGTCGATCGTGTTGGCGTCGATGGCCCTTTTTGCATGCGGCAGACGCAATGTTTCATCGACACCGATCTGCAACAAGAATCCTTCCAGGTCCTTCGACAAATATTCAAATCGCAGGCGCGCCGCATAAGGGTGGAGGCACCATTTTTTGGCGCTTGTGCCCGCGACTTGCGGCCTTTGATGAACGCAAAACCTCGGACTGAAAGGATCGTTCAGATAAGCTCTTGCGGATGGTCTGACAGGATAGATATAAAAACCCATGATCGAATATATCCGAGACCCTGTGCAACACGCGGCGGAATTTGCCTCGTACAATGGCATTTATCGTCAGTCCGAGAGCCATTTTCAAATCGGAAAATTTGCAGACCGGCTTTTGATGCGACTTGCGCAGGATAGTGAGGGCAAGAATAGAATGTCGGTGCTGGAGTGCGGTTGCGGACAAGGTGAGTACATAACTCGGCTGTCGCAATATCTTGGGCAGGCTGGCGTGAGTGAAGTCGAGACTCGAGGCGTGGACGGATCACAGGTTGCAATTCGTCAATGTGAGACACGTTATCCGCAAGGGCGGTGGGTGTGCGATTCCGTCGCGGATTTCGCGGCAAATCATTCCGCTCGTTATCCGGGAGAACGCTACGATCTTATTCTTGAAAAAACCGGAATATTCTTTCTGGGAGCAGAGGAAAGCGCTCGAGCCACCGTTTCAGATCTTTGGTCTTTGCTTAGTCCAGGGGGGACTTACGCATACTTCTCGTCAAAGAGTTTTTATGATGGGCGTATGCCCGAAATGAATCTGTCTTTCGACTGGCTCAGTCTTCTTGAGCAGAAATTCGGCCAGAGCGAAGACTTGTTTGGCGACAAAGCGTATGGCCGATTGTTCAGGAAAACTTCTGCAGATAGTGCAGGGGCGCCATGACCGGCGCTTCGGCTACTCCCAACTACGGTCGCGTCAACCCGGTAGTCTCGCTTCCCGGCGAAATCGAAATGGTTGTGCCCATCGAACTATCGCCCGGCAATTCTGTTGACGAGTATACATCCGGTCCTTCCTGGCAAGACACCATCGGCCATCGAAAGAAGCGCCAGATCGGCGATACCAGCACGATCACGATGCGGCCCTTCCTCGACGAAGAACATCACCGAGCTTATGGCCGAGCTTGGCTGCTCGGCCGCTTTCTGTTTGAGCAACTGAAGCTTCTTGGTCTCGCGCCAGGCGACAACGTGCTCGATTTCGGTTGCGGTTCGGGAAGAGTGGGTATCTGGTTGATCCCATACCTCGAAGCAGGGCGCTATTTCGGTCTGGACTCACATTTGCCGAGCCTGGTCGCCTTCTCCGCTTATGAAATGGCTTTGCATGATTTGAGAGGCCTTCGACCACGCCTTATGGTCAACGCGACGTTCGCGTTTGAAGCATTTGGCACCACCTTTGATGCGATCTTGGACTTTGCCGTATCCCAGCATTTGGCAGAAGAGCGGGCGATTGCGGCTTACAGGAGCATGCACCGCGTGTCTTGCGAACGGTCTCGGTTATTCACCACCAGGGAACCGAAGATTGGTCTCAAAGGGATGCGGAACTGTGGCTGGATTCTGGATCAAACGGCCGATGTAACATATCCGATCATTCCCAAGACGTTGCAACGGGGCGAGATCGTACGGATAAACAATCGCGATCAGTGGTGCGTATTTAGACGCGACTGAGCTTCTTGATGGCGCCAGACAAAAAGCGCGACTGACCGGCGACTTATTTGCGACTGACTGCTAATACTCGAAGCCGACGAATACGGTGGCGTCGTCCGCTGATTTGCGGCGAGAGACGACCGCGTTCGCGGGGAAACTGTCGTCGGGATAGCCCATCGCGATGCAAATCATGATCACCTGATCGTCCGGAATTTTCGCGTGCTCGCGAACGACGGGGGACTGCATGATGCCCTGACTGTTGATCACGCAGCCGAGACCGCGAGACCAGGCTGCATTGACCAACGCGTTGGCAACGGCGCCGCAATCGAACGGCGCGATATCGCCGCCGTGGATCGAACGGTCATATGTCACGACGATAGAAACCGGCGCGTCGAACTGGCGAAACCCTCGCAGCACCCAATCCTGACGTTTCTCCTTGTCGTGCCGCTCGATGCCCATCGCGGAGAAAAGCTGTTTGGCGATTTCGATCTGCCGCTCGCGATGCGCGCCCGCATATTCACCATGGCCTCTGAACTCGCGAGATGAGGGCACGCCGGCAAGATTGCGCTCCGTATTGCCGGCGCGGATGCGATCCAACGGTTCGCCAGTGAGAACATAGAAATTCCACGGCTGCGTATTGAGCGACGACGGCGCGCGCATCGCCATCGCGATGACCTCTTTAATTAATGCCTTGGGCACGGGATCGGGCTTGTAGCCGCGGATGCTGCGGCGCCCCAAAACAACGTCGTCATATTGCATCGATAAAGCCTGCTGCCGTTTGTCGTGAGTATGCACAATTCGATCAGGTGTCGATCTTCTGCAGAGCGCTCTTCTT
>DASUGV010000388.1:0-2190 GCA_036273835.1 Rhodocyclaceae bacterium | reverse complement strand
AAGTGGGTGTGTTGTATGACGCCTACTTGAAAGGCAAGTCATCGCCCTTGCCCGATCTCAGCATTCAATACGCGGACTTTGCGCATTGGCAACGGCAATGGTTGACCGGGGAAGTGCTCGACAAACAGCTGAACTATTGGAGGAGCCATCTAGCCGGTGCACCTGCGCTGCTCGAATTGCCGACCGATTTCCCGCGACCTGCGGTGCAGAGTTACAAAGGTGCGAGATATTCGTTTTCCTTAAGCGAAGAAGTAACTGACGGCCTGCGGCAGTTATGTCAAAAGCATGACACTACACTGTATGTAGTGCTGCTCGCGGCTTTCAATGTACTGTTGTCCCGTTACTCAGGGCAGACCGATATTTCGGTTGGCACGGTCATCGCCAATCGCAATCACTCCGAGATCGAGAACCTGATCGGTTTCTTCGTGAATACATTAGTGATGCGCAACGACCTGTCGGCCAATCCTCGATTCGAGGATTTCATCAAGCAGGCACGCGATGTCGCAATGGGCGCATACGCTCATCAGGATCTGCCGTTCGAGCACTTGGTCGAAGTCTTGAATCCCGCGCGGAACATGAGCCACTCGCCTTTGTTTCAAGCGTCCCTCGTATTGCAGAACGCGCCGAAAAGCACGCTAGAACTGTCCGGACTGAAGTTGAAGCCAACCGGCTCGGGTAACAGCACGACGCTATTCGACCTCGCTCTTTTCATAAACGAGGCCGACAGCCAACTCGCCGCCGATTTCGAGTACAGGACCGATCTTTTCAAGCGCGACACGATAGTGCGCATGAGCGAACATCTGCGCGTGTTGCTCGAAACCGCCGTGCGTGATCCTGGACGCCGCCTTGCGGAATTACCGTTGCTGTCGGCGGGCGAATTTCAGCAAGTCGTCTATGACTGGAACGCTACTTCACAGGACTATCCGGCCACTTGCGCACATGTTTTGTTCGAGCAACAGGTGGAAAAAAATCCGCATGCTGTCGCGGTACGTTTCGACGATCAGTCGATTACTTACGCCGAACTCAATACGCGCGCCAATCAGCTAGCCCATCACCTGCGTGCCGCGGGCGTGAAGCCCGAAAGCCGTGTGGGCATTTACCTCGATCGCCATCTGAACATGGTGATTGCCGTGCTGGCGGTTCTGAAAGCCGGCGGCGCCTATGTTCCTCTCGATACGGATTGGCCCGCCGCACGTGTCGAACAAATTGTCGCAGTGCATGCGTTAAGCATTATTCTGACCGACGGTGCGCATGACGAGGCCGCGGCAAAAATGCAAGTAGCATGTTCTGGGCTGTCGCGAGTGATTCGCGTGGATCAGCCGCTCCGGCAACATATGCCGACGGACAATCCCGAAGCGTTGAGCCATCCGGACAACTGTGCCTACATTATTTTCACTTCGGGCTCGACAGGTCAGCCCAAAGGCGTTGTGGTGCGTCATCGGGCCGTTGCCAACCTGATACATTGGGTGAACCGGACTTTCGACGTGACGCCCGCAGACCAGCTGCTCTTTGTCACTTCGCTATGTTTTGATCTTTCGGTCTACGACATCTTCGGCACACTTGCTGCCGGTGCCACGATACGCGTAGCCACGCGCGCGGAAATTCGAGAACCCGAGCGCCTGCTGTCGATTCTCCTTGAAGAGCCGATCACATTCTGGAACTCGGCGCCGGCCGCATTCCAGCAATTGGCGCCGCTGCTGGCCAGCGTACCGCGCGATTGCGAGTATGCATTGCGCCGCGTATTCTTCAGCGGCGACTGGATTGCGGTGTCTTTGCCGGATGCCATCCGAGAGGCATTCAAAGATGCCAAAGTCATTTCATTGGGTGGCGCGACGGAGGCGACCGTATGGTCCAATAGTTATGCCATCGCAATGATCGACCCGAACTGGGCAAGTATCCCGTACGGGAAGCCGATGCAAAATGCTCAGTACCATGTTCTCGATTCTCGCTTGGCGCCGTGTCCAGCAGGCGTGCCGGGCGATCTCTACATCGCGGGCGATTGCCTAGCCGATGGTTATGCCGGCGATGCAGTGCTGACGGCAGGGAAATTTATTCCGAATCCCTTCAGCAAAATGCCCGGTATGCGCATGTACTTTACGGGCGACCGGGCGCGTTACGGTGCCGACGGCAACATCGAGTTCCTGGGCCGTATCGATCAGCAAGTGAAGATCAGAGGTTTTCGCATCGAGC
>DASUGV010000387.1:0-2071 GCA_036273835.1 Rhodocyclaceae bacterium | reverse complement strand
GCACGCGATAGATGTTTGCCGGTACTTATAGCTCGTAGCCGTAAGAGCGAATGATTGCCTTGGCCTTGTCGCCTTTGAGGTAATTCATCAGCGCTTGCGGCGCAAGTTTGTCCTTACCCGGCAACAATATGACAGCGTCCTGACGAATCGGCTGATGCAGATTTTCCGGCACGATCCAGCGGGAGCCGTCGCTGATCTTGCCATCTTTGATAACCTGGGACAGCGCTACGAAACCGAGTTCGGCATTTCCCGTCGAGATGAATTGATAAGCCTGCGCGATGCTCTCGGCCTGCACGAATTTCGGCGTCAATGTGTCCAGCAATCCCAATGCCTTCATGGTCTCGATCGCGGCGGCGCCATAGGGTGCGGTCTTGGGGTTGGCGATGGACAAATGCTGGAAGCTACCTTTCTTCAGCACGTCGCCCTTGTCATCCACGAAACCTGGCTTGGCGCTCCACAGCACGAGCTTGCCAGTGGCATAAGTGAAGCGACTGCCCGCTACCCCTTTCCCCTCTTTTTCCAGCTTGGCCGGCGTCTCGTCATCGGCTGCGAGCAATATTTCGAACGGCGCGCCGTTGGTGATTTGCGCATAGAGCTGGCCCGTTGCGCCGAGCGACACGAGGACTTTGTTGCCGGTGTCTTTTTCGAATTCGCTGGCGATCTTCTGCATCGGCCCGGCGAAGTTCGCTGCGACGGCAATCTGTACATCGTCGGCGTATGCATTTGTCGTGAAAGCAAGCGCGCACAGAATCGACACGGCGACGTGGCTAAATTTTTTCATGAATGACTTTCCATCTGCTTCGTTATATCTTTGAAAATATAATGCAGAATCGGAAGTTTGTACGTTGAGCGATTAGATTTCAGCATGGACTCACCCCTCGATACACTCGCTACGCGAGCACTCGGGGCGAACGGCTAGTGAAGAAGTAAAATTAGGGCGTTCGTAAGCGAGCTCCGTAAAGCACCTTCGACCTAAGAGCCGCCTTTGTCGGAATGACGAACGAGAATTTCCTGCCCCTGTCAATTCATGCGCGATAGTTTTACGCACCACAAATAAATTATTACCGCGTCATTTTTATACATACGCCTGCCGCATCGGGATGACGCTATTTAGGCGCGACCGAGATGTAGAAATGCGTGATGCGCTCCGAAATCGGAGTAGACGGTTGAGGACTCACTTGATGACGGATCATGGGCCCCTGCACAACTTGCCATGCTGTTTCAGCCTCAATGCGAGCCATGAGATGCGGTACGTCAATAAACGGCCCACCGACAAAAGCAAAACGTACGTATTGGCCGGGAGGAATAAATGCGCGCTCCGCGCCGGCAACACGATGAGGCAACACGTTCGACAAGGCACAGTGCCACATCCGCACGCGCGCATCAGGGCGTTTTGTTGGATCGATCCAACCATCCGGATGAATACCGCAATGTCTCCAAAGCACTCGCGCATGCGTCATGACCCAGGTGAGCTCGTCGCACGCTTGGAATGCTTCCTTCGCAGTGCCCGTGAACGTTTGGCGAACGATTGGAATCGGAGGCAATTTGACCAAGGCCAATTCTGCGCTGGCACTTGTCGGATTGAATAGCGACGATGGAAGAAATAGACGCGCCTGCGGATCGTCCATCACCTCGGTCGGCGATTTGCCGAATGCGCGCGAAAAGGCGCGGCTGAACGCGGCAACCGATCCGTATCCCGACCGTATGGCGAGATCTGTCACTGAATCCAGCTTCCCATCATGTATATCTCTAAACGCATGCTGCAAGCGTAAGCGGCGTACTGTGGCCATCGGTGTTTCTTTGACTCTCGATGTGTACATGCGCTGAAAATGAAAACGCGATAAATGTGCGATATCCGCCAGGGTCTCCAATGTGATTTCTTCATCCAGGTGAGAATCGAGATAAGCCATCACGTTCGCGATGCGACGTTGATTCAACACGTGCTGGTCGAAGTTGAGTTTCATGCAAGGCGGCTTGCAATGGAAATATAAAAATGCGTGATGCGCTCGTTGACTGGCGTGAAATTTGGCGCGTTGAGATGGTGACGCAGCATGGGTCCCTGCACTGCTTG
>DASUGV010000386.1:0-7120 GCA_036273835.1 Rhodocyclaceae bacterium | reverse complement strand
ATCAGATCAGTAAGCTTGTAAAACCCATTCAATTTGCAGCTTTGGACATGTCGTCGCAATGCTGCATGCCATGCGATGCAGCGTACCCTGCGCCTTACCAGACCATATCCGTTATTGAATGCATACGCGGAAATAACCGGGAAAAGCATTCCAGATTCAAGTTTCTTCCGATTTGACCGTTGTAGGGCACATGAGTGGAAATCACTCACTTTTGAATACTCAATCAACCGCTAGGTGGTTAGCGCCAAGCGGTTAGAAGTGAGAAACGCACATAAAAGATAAGGAGTAGTAAGCATGGCACTCACCATCAACACCAACGTGGCATCCTTGGATGCCCAACGTAACCTCAGTACCTCGCAGGGCGATCTGGCCACTTCGCTGCAACGGCTCTCCTCGGGCTTGCGCATCAACAGCGCCAAGGACGACGCGGCGGGCCTGGCCATCGCCGAGCGCTTGAACACGCAAGTGCGCGGCTTTAACGTGGCCATCCACAATGCCAACGATGCGATCTCGCTGATGCAGACCGCCGATGGCGGCGCCAGCCAGATCTCGGATAACTTGCAACGCATGCGCGAGTTGGCGGTGCAAGCGGCCAACGGCACTTTGAACAGCGGTGACCGGGCGAATCTGCAGGTGGAATTCGCAGCCCTGGGCGCTGAAATCAGCCGCCTGGGTGAAGCGACGAAGTTCAATAGCGTGAACTTGCTCAACAGCGGTTCGAACTTTACCTTCCAGGTGGGCGCCGGTACGACGACCAATGACCAGATTTCGGTGAGCACGGCCGATATTCGCGCCAGTACGCTGGCGCTGGATTCGGGCTCGATCAACATCGGCGGCTCCAGTGCGTCGAATGCGCTGGCGGCCATTACCAATCTGGACTCGGCGATCAACACGGTGACAACGACACGCGCCGGTTTCGGTGCGGCGCTGAACCGGACCGAGGCGGTGATCTCCTCGCTGCAGATTGCGGTGGAGAATCAGTCGGCTGCGCGCAGCCGCATCATGGACGCGGACTTCGCTTCGGAAACCGCCAATCTGTCGCGTAGCCAGATTCTGCAGCAGGCCGGTACCGCCATGCTCTCGCAGGCCAATGCCCTGCCTCAGCAGGTGCTCACGCTGTTGCGTTAAAAGTTTCACCCTGGAGCGGGGCCGGCCACACGCTGGCCCCGCATAAGTAGGAGGCCGCAATCATGGCAATCCAAGGAGTTTCACCCTTTGTGGCAACGACGCCCGCGACGCAGGTACCTGCCAATCCGGTCCGTGCCACTACAAATGCGTCGACGAACGAACAACCCAGCGATGCAGCAACCGACGGCACACCTTTAGTAAGCGTGAGCGCAGAAGCCACGCGTGAAGCGCTTGATCGCGCGATGGAAGCGCTCGATCCATTGGCACGAAACCTGCAGTTCTCCATCGACGATGCAACAGGGCGCACGGTCGTCAAAATTGTCGATGCCAAGACCAAGGAAGTCATACGCCAAATACCCAGCGAGGAAATTTTGGCGCTCACGTCCTCGATGAGCAAATTGTCGGGTCTTTTCATCAAGCAGAAAGTTTGAATGCGGGCTAGCTGTCCGCGTAGATACAAGCCCAAGGACACAAGGTAACGATCATGGCAACTGGAACAGTTAGTTCGCTCGGCGTCGGCTCGGGGATAGACCTCGACTCGTTGTTAACGCAATTGATGGCGGCAGAACGCCAACCGATTGACGATCTCAACACGCAAGAAACCAGCTTCAAATCACAGTTGTCGGTCTATGGCACGCTGAACGGCGCTCTATCAACTTTGCAAACAGCGGCATCGGCGATGAGTACGGAAGACAAATTTGCCGCATTCCAGGCAAATGTTGCCGATACGACAATCGCATCTGCCGCAGCCGGCACCGGCGCAGTGGCCGGTACCTATTCGCTGGAAGTGGATCAACTGGCGCTAGCACAGAAAGTAAAATCGGGCGGTTATGCGGGCGCCGATAGCACGATCGCTACCGGCACGCTGACACTCCAGGTCGGGTCGGTATCGGGCAGTACCTTCACCGCCGATGCGACGCAGACAAAAACCATCACCATCGACAGCAGCAACAATACTCTGCAAGGATTGCGCGATGCCATCAACGCATCGGGCGCAAACGTATCCGCGACGATCGTCAACGATGGTAGCTCAACGCCTTACCGGCTCGTGCTGACATCCAAAAATAGCGGCACGGCAAATACGTTCAAGCTGTCTGGTCTTACCGATCTCAATTACGATCCGGTCACAGCAACCGGCTCTGGTTCCGCCACAGGCCTCTCAAATATTCAATCCGCGCAAGACGCGCTGTTGAAAGTCGATGGTATCAACGTTACGAAATCGTCGAACGTCGTTACCGATGCGATTCAAGGCGTGACGCTGACCTTGGCGAAAACGAGTGCGGTGGATCCGAACACCGGTCTTGCCACACCGACAACAGTCAGCATCACGCGCGACAACCAATCGATTACGACCAAGATCAATACCTTCATATCGGCTTACAACGCCGTCGTGACGCAAATCAGCTCGCAAAGCAAATACGATCCCACGACCCAAATAGCAGGGCCGCTCAACGGCGACTCGACTGCGCGAAGCATTCAATCGCAACTGCGCAACATCATCGGCGGCACGCTGACTGGTGGCACGGGTGGTCTTGCGCGGCTCGCGGATGCGGGAATCAACATTGCAGTCGACGGCACGCTGTCGGTGGACAACACCAAGCTGACCGCAGCCCTCAACGATCCAACGAAAGATGTCGGCGCGCTCTTCGCAAAGGTTGGCTCGGTAAGCGGTTTCGCCGATCAGATTTCCAATGCGGTCACGAGCTTCCAGTCCGATAGCGGCATTCTCACTGCCCGCACCCAAGGCATCAACACGACCTTGTCCAGCATGGACAGCCGTATCGCCGAACTCGAAACCCAGATGACGGCAATCGAAGATCGTTACCGTCAGCAATTCACCGATTTGGACAGTACCGTAGCAAGCCTTAACAGCACAGGTTCATTTCTGACCCAGCAATTGAGCAAACTGCTCTGATTTCCGGTTTTCAAACCCGATAACTAACCGAGACTACTAACAACCATGTTTGCAACCCGGTCCGCTTCCGCATACGCCAAGGTTGGCATTGAAACACGTGTCACCTCGGCCGATCCACACGAACTCATAGTCATATTATTCGATGGCGCGCTGCTCGCGATCAATAGTGCTGCCGTATCGATGGCAAGTGGAGACATCCCCACTAAGGTACGCAGCATTTCCAAGGCGATCGAGATCATCACTTACGGTCTTAAAGCCAGTCTCGACAGCGAAGCGGGCGGTGAGCTTTCACAGCGGCTTGCCGCACTGTACGACTACATGACGGAACGCTTATTTTTTGCCAACGCGAACAATAACGAAGCCATTCTGTCCGAGGTCAGTGGTTTGCTCGCTGATCTCAAAGATGCATGGGAGCACATTGGACAAGGCGCCACCGCAGGCAATAAGGAGTAAGTGAATGGATTCCCTCAGCGTTTATGAAATCATGAGCGGTCTGACTCGACAGATGGTCGATGCGGCGCACGACGATCGCTGGGACCGCCTTGGTGAGCTGGAACGTGAAGTCGCAATGCTGCGCGATAGATTGATTACCGAAGACCCGCTCGACGCTGCGCCATTGCAAATGGACGCACGTGCGCGCGCACGTAAAGTCGAACTCATTCAAGGCATGCTCGCGGATGACCGCGAGATTCGCAGCTACACCGAACCGTGGATGAGAAGTGTACGCAATCTTCTGTATGGGAATGCAAAAGAACGCATTGTACGAATGGCATATTCTTCGCGGGAGCGATAAGACAATCGGTGTCCTAGCCGCGTTTCCAGCACGCCTTCGAGCGAGGTTGAACACGACTCATATTAAGGTTGTACCACGATGATTCCGAGCGATCTGGCCTCCCAACTGCGTGCACTCACTGAAAGCACCGTTCTATCGCTCGCCGCCGTTCCCGAGATACCCAGCGAATTGCCCGATTTCGAAAGCGGGCAACGTTTCAGCGCACAAATTCAAAATCCGCTGCCCGATGGTACTTTTCGTGCGCTGGTAGCGGGCCGGACTATTACATTGGCATTACCCGACTCTGCCAAGAGCGGCGATGTGCTCGAACTCGTGGTGACCGGCAACAAGGACGGCACCATCTATGCGCAGATCGCTCCGGCCGCCTCCGACAACAACCCAAAACCGCAGCTCAGCCAAGCCGGCCAACTCATCAGTCAACTTCTAACCGGCCGATTTGGCGAACCGGAACCTGTCGATCTCGCACAAGGCAAGCCGCTCGTACCCCAACCACCTTCGCCGACCGCGACGACAACAGCGGCAGGTTCTCAAACGACAACACAGCCCAACGCCCAAAGCGGCGCACAGATCAGCGCTCGCGCGGGCGCACAGTTGAACGCACTCGCTTCATCGACATCTGCGCCGATATCCCCCTTGGCGAACGCTTTACGCCAAGCCGTATCAGCAAGTGGTTTGTTTTTTGAAGCACATCAGGCACAGTGGATGGACGGCGATAAAACACTCCAGTCGCTGCTGAGCGAACCTCAAGCGCGCGAAGGACAGCGGCAAGCAGCTTCACAAAACGCGCAAGCCGACATGACATCATCATCATCGCAAGTGCGTACGACGCTTTTGGCAAACGGCGACACCAACCTTTCCAAATCTGCGCAAACCACATCGCAGCCCGCAACGGACGGGGCCGTTCGACAATCCGCGCTCGCCACGGCCAAAGCGGGCGAAGACACGACAGTCGCCTCAAAAAATGCTTTTCGCATACCTGATAATTTGATGCCTCTAGTGCATCAGCAACTCGAAGCGCTCGCCACGCATCACATCGCATGGCAAGGACAAGTGTGGCCCGGACAATATATGCAGTGGGACGTACACGATCCCAACGACGAACACGCCACCGGCAACAGCGATACGCCACCGGAATGGAAAAGCACTTTGCGGCTGACGCTGCCGCGCTTGGGAGGCGTCGAAGCAAATCTCGTACTTACCTCTGCCGGCCTAGCCTTGAAGCTAAACGCCGATGACACGCGAACGGCGGACCGCATGCGCGCAGCCGAACAGCAATTGCACGACGCACTGGAAGCGGCAGGCGTACCGCTCACCGGCATGGCAGTCATTCATCATGCAAACGCGTGATACCCGGCCAGACGCCCGGCCCAAGCCCGATCCACGCGCCAGCGCTGTCGCCCTCGCCTATCACGGCGGCGAAAGCGCGCCGCGCGTTGTCGCCAAAGGCAAAGGGTTGATCGCGCAAGAAATAATCGAACGGGCACACGCGGCAGGCGTGTATGTGCATGAATCGCCCGACCTGGTCGCGCTACTCATGCAAGTCGACCTCGACGCCAAAATACCGCCGCAGCTCTACATTGCGATCGCCGAATTGCTTGCGTGGCTTTATATGCTCGAGCAAGGTCACAACACGCTCGCGCCCCCCGAATTGCCTGATGATATAGTCGAAGCCGCGACCAAAAATAATTGATCGAAAGCATGGCCGACAACCATCAACCGGAAATGAAGTTCGAGCTTCTCAAAGCCGACGACTACACGCAATATCTGTTGCGTGAGAAGCGTGAAATCGCTTTCGTGCTCAAGCAGATCATTGCCAAGCGCGCAAATCTCACCGCTTACTTCGGGCCCAGCAATCGCTTCCTGCCGACCAGTCTGATTGCCATCAGCGAAGACGACCAATACATTTTTCTCGATGTCAGTGCCAATGAAGATCTCAACGAAGAGGCACTCGCTACCGGTCATTTGTTGTGCATTACCCAGCTCGACAAGGTCAAGATACAGTTTCCGCTGGACCATATCGAACGCGCTCAGTACGGCCGCTTCCCTACGCTGAAGACTGCATTGCCCGACGTGCTGCTACGCCTGCAGCGGCGCGAATACTATCGCCTCACGGCGCCGGCCGCGCATGCGCTGACGTGCAAGATTCCAGCCCCCGATGGCAATGACATACAGGTAGAGGCGCGCGTATTGGACATTTCCGGCGGTGGGGTTGCCGTGGTTGTGCCGCCGCGCGGCGTCTCATTCACGCCCGAAATGGAGTTCAAGGATTGCCGCCTGGATCTGCCCGACTTCGGTCCCATCACGGCAAATCTGCGGGTGCGCAACATCTTCCGTCTCACCAATCGCAATGGTGTCGACATGGTGCGCGCGGGTTGCGAGTTCTTCGACCTATCCACGCCGGTAGCGAATGCCATTCAGCGCTACATCCTCAAAGTCGAGCGCGAACGTAAAGCCAAAGAGCTTGGCGAATAAGTCCATACCGCGCGCTATGCTAGCGACATGAATTGGTTCAGCGGACTTTTTGCTTTGGCCCTAATTGTGGCTCTCATTACAAGGAAAGCTTTGGGCCTGTAACCTCCAGTCACACCACTACCTATCACCTCAACTTTGTCGATGTGCCGGAAACATTCATCATCAACAAGAAACCGGGTGAACCCGCTTTCATCGATCTTGAAAAAACAAACGGCAAACCAATTGTCATAGGTTTACGTTGAAATCGTCAGCGCTCTGATCCGCGGGACATCGAATATGCGCACGCCATCCACCGGGTGCTCGACTGCATACACCAGCGCATCGCGCATCTGACGCAAGGTCAGCAAACCGAGCCGTTGCGCGCTCGGCCGGATCGCTGGAATCCGGTTCAATATCGCATACACCGGTACCAGCACACATGGCCACCAATGCCCTGGCCCCAACACATACCACGGCCGCAGAATGCTGGCATTCAACCCGCTGTTTTCAATGAGACGCTCCCCTTCTCTGCGTGCCTCGACGTATGCATGCATGATCGGTGCGGGTTGCGCCACACTGACATAAACAAGACGCTGCACACCGGAAATCCGGGCCGCCTCCACAGTCGCGCGAACGGACGCAAGATCGACGGCCAGAAACTGCGACGCCTTGGCCGGATTCGGATGCGGCGTGCCCACCAGATGAACGATCGTGTCCACCGGCGAGAGCGCTTCAGCGAACGAAGCGGCATTCAACGCATCGCCGATCACGGGCGTAGCGCCGGCAGGCACGCGCCGGACGGATTGATACCGAACGAGTGCGCGCACGGCATG
>DASUGV010000385.1:0-4692 GCA_036273835.1 Rhodocyclaceae bacterium | reverse complement strand
ATTATGACCACTAATGCCGGTCAGGAAGCGCTGCAGAAGTCGACCATGGGATTTACCGCCAACCGCGAGTCGGGCGACGAGATGGTCGAAATCAAGCGTCTATTCACACCGGAATTCCGCAACCGCCTCGATGCGACGATCTCCTTCAAGGCGCTCGATCGCAACGTCATCATGCGCGTCGTAGACAAGTTCCTATTGCAACTCGAAGGCCAGTTGCAGGAAAAGAAAGTCGAAGTCGGCTTCACCGAAAAGCTCAAGGACTGGCTTGCTGAAAAAGGTTTCGATCCGCTCATGGGTGCTCGTCCGATGGCGCGCCTGATTCAAGACACCATTCGCTCCGCCCTTGCGGACGAGTTGCTGTTCGGCCGGCTGGCGCATGGCGGCAAAGTAACCATCGACATCGATGAACAAAGCCTGGTGAAACTTCACTTCGACGAAGAGGAAGTCGCACACGCCTGATCGATACGTCATGGGGAACAAAAGCTGCCTGCGTGGCAGCTTTCTGCCTCTGTTTTGAAAACACCGCTTTGCAAAACCCTCCTGCGGGTGGCATGACCATGGCATCATGGTCATTCTGATCGTACCTACAATTTCTTGGCCAAAGCGCAAAATCATAGCGAGGGACCTCGCCTCGTTCTATAGTTAATGTAGAGATACGAGTGCGAGGTAACGCCATGATTACCACCGAAGTCTTTTCCGACCGCATTGAAATGCGCGCGTTCGGCGAGTTTTCGCTTGCCGATTTCAAAACGCTGGAGTCACTATCCGACTATCGCATCCGGTTCAACGGACCCATTGACCTGCTGCTCGATTTCCGCGACATGGCGGGTTTCACCATAGATGTCGTGTTGGAAGAATTACGCTATACCAAAGCGCACGCCAAAGATTTCGCGCGTATCGCCGTACTTAGCGAAGATCAGTGGGTAACGTGGGGAAGCTGGTTGTCGCAGTTCTTCGTACAAGCCGACATTCGCGTATTCGACGACGAAGAGCCGGCGCGCGAATGGCTCGGTGAAGCCGAACGCATGCCATTCAGCGCTGCGGCCGATTCGCTTCCATCCAGCACGTAGTCGATGCGTTAAGGATGTTTTTGAGTCAGATCCTGCAAGCGCGACTGCAATAGCAAATTGTCTCCTTTCAAACGCATCGATTCCGCAGCGGCCAGCCATTGCTGCTGGCCGGTTTCGATGCCTCGTGCAAGTAGTCGAATGGCATCTCGACGCAATACCGCGTATTCCACCAGCATTTGACGACGCGAAACGTCCGCCAGAGGAACGTCTTCGGTTGCCAAACGCTCGACCTGCTTTTCCCAGGAGACTGCAAGCTCGTCGTTCAACTGATTTGCCGCTTCGTGCGGAGACAGTTGTCTGGCCTTGAGCGCGGCCATGATCGTTTGCAGTTGCTGTTCAAGGCCAAGCTCCCGCAAACCGAAATCATGCGCAACCTGTTCGAAGCCAATATGCTGTTGGTATGTTTTGGCCACTTGTGGCGCGGTATGCCACAACGCGGCGCCGACGGCAACACTGAACAGGATCGCCAGCCAGGCTTGCGCATGACGCCACATGGCGCGGAGCGGTTCATGCACCGGTCGAGCCAAACCTGCGCCCAGCAGTGTACCGCCCAGCAACCCGCCAATATGCGCACCATTGTCGATGCCGGGAATGACAAATCCCGCGATCAACGAATAACCGATGAATGCCAGCACGCCACTGCGCAACTCGCGCAGAATTGTCAGGGGCATCGCTCCACGTTGCACAATTACGTAAGCCAGTAACGCGCCCCCCGCACCAAAGATGGCGCCCGAAGCGCCCACGCTGACAGTCCCCGCTTTCCACCAGTCGCTTGCCAGACTTCCCATCAAACCTGCGCCAAGATAAATCAACACGAAACCCAAACGTCCATACAGACGTTCCGCGAGTTGTCCGATTTGCCATAGCGCCCACATGTTGAGACCGATGTGCAAGGGACTACCGTGCAAAAACATGGATGCCACCAAGCGCCAAGCTTCACCCGATTGCACGGCCGGTGCAAAGTTGGCGCCAAGAGATAGCAATACATTGGAAGGAATGGTCCACAGCGAATGCCCCGCGATGGCCTCGACAAGATAGACCAGCACGCACAGAAGGATAATCGTCAGCGTGACCGGAACGCGTGGCATACGCGCATGCAACGCGTCGATAAACTCGGCTTCGTTCAACTTTGAATTAATACGGGCAAAGGATGATTCAAATCGTGTCCGCGCACGCGCGCTTCACGCGCTCATACGCCGGCAAACCTCGGACAAGCGAGCAACGACAGCGCGCACCGCGTCGACATGACGCACATCCTGAAGACGGCCGTCCTTATCGAAAGCTTTGTCCGCCTGCGCCAACGCAAATTGTTCGGGAATTACCAGCATGCCAAGTCCGTTGAGCACCTGACGCAAGTGAAACAACACGCGCAATCCGCCCAACCCTCCCGGTGAAGCCGCCATGATCGCTGCGATCTTGCCTTTGAAATAAACGCCACCGGATACGCCGCCCTCGCTACGCGAGATCCAGTCGATCGTATTCTTGAGCAGCGACGGCAAGGAGCTGTTATTTTCAGGTGTGACGATCAGTAAACCTTCGTGCTGCGAGAATAAGGTACGCAGCTTCCGGGCGTTTTCCGGCGAGCCTGACGCAGCCTCCAGGTCACCGTCATATATTGGCATGTCATAATCGCGCAGATCGATCAGCGTCGCCTCTACGCCGGCTTCGCCTAGTAGCCGATACGCCTCTGCGGCAAGCCGCTTGTTGAGCGACGCACTCCGCGCGCTTCCGGCGAATACCAATATTTTCATGTCAATATGCTCCGATCATTTCCTCGCGCCGATTACTTCAGATTATTTTTTATGCGCCGCGACTTCAGCAGCTTTGATGGCGTTCAGTCGTTCTTCGTCGGCCGCGCGAATCTGCACCTTGCGATCCTCCGCCAAGGGCTGACCCATGGAACGCTCCAGTCCGGCGATCAGCCGCGCAACGGGATCGGCGATGCGGCCCTTTTCGGGCATGGCACTCTGCACAACGCCTTCTTTGACACCGACGATAACGGATACGCGCTGTACGAAATGATTGTCCGCCTTACGCGTTTCCGCTTTAAGAAACGCGGCCTGGGCTGGCGTCAATGGCTGCTGAGCGTATGCCATCGTCGCAACGCAGGAGAGCAAACAGATCGTTAGTAGTCGGATTAGACAGGTCATCGTGGGAATTCTCATTGAATGAGCTCATGGAATGATGATGGAGGAACCGGTCGTACGCCGCTCCGCAAGTTCGGTGTGGGCACGCGCAACTTCCTTTAACGCATAACGTTGCCGAATGTTGACGCGCACTTTCCCGTCGAGCACCACTTGAAACAATTCGCTTGCCATAGACAGAAGATCGGCGCGCGTTGCCGTGTAGTGCGCAAGCGTGGGGCGCGTCAAAAAAAGCGAACCCATGCGCGAAAGGATCGCGGGTTCGAATGCTGGCACGGGACCGGAGGCATTGCCGAAACTCACCATCATGCCTAAAGGGCGTAAGCAAGAGAGCGAATCCATGAAAGTGTCCTTGCCAATCGAGTCATACACGACCGGCACACCGCGTCCATCCGTGAGCTTACGTACCGCATCCGCAAAATTTTCTTGTCTGTACAGAATCGGATGATCGCATCCATGCTCGTGCGCCAATCGCGCTTTTTCTTCGCTACCGACTGTACCAATCACCGTCGCGCCCAGCGCCTTGGCCCATTGGCACGCAATCAGTCCGACACCACCGGCAGCCGCATGGATCAATACCGTATCGCCGGCCTGCACGCGATAGGTCCGCCTCAGCAAGTATTGCGCCGTCAAACCTTGCAGCATCATGGCCGCCGCCATGTCGAAGGAAATTCCGTCCGGCAGCAGCACGAGCTTGTCGGCAGGCACATTGCGCGCCGTGCTATACGCACCCGGCGGCCCGCCGGCATACGCGACGCGATCGCCAACGGCTACTTCACTCACGCCCGCACCCACGGCTTCGACGACACCGGCGCCTTCGACACCGAGCCCTGCGGGTAGCGGTAAAGGGTAAAGCCCCGCGCGATGGTATATGTCAATGTAATTAAGGCCGATCGCCTGATGAATCACGCGCGCCTCGCCTGGCTGGGGCGACGGCAACGAGAGATGTTCGAACTGCATCGCTTCGGGTCCACCAGTCCGGTGAATCTGGATCACTCCGGCCTCTTTCATCGCCGCATTGTCCATGACGCGCTCCTTCAATCGAGTATGTACTTGATTTGCAGCACGATAGCGCCATCGACATAAGGCTTGATCGACGGTATGACATAAGCCTGCGCGGCCATTTTGCTACCACGCCACTCCAGCGCTGGCGCCGCCAGCGGAACCACGGCGGCATGGTGATAGCCCGTTGATAATCCCGCCGTCGCGCCCAAGCGCAAACCTTCCGACAGTGTCCAAGGGTAGTAGTTGCCGAGCAGGTAAATCGAGGCACGCCTGATGCTGTTCTTGTACACGCCGGTGGACCAGGAAAGCTGGTTGTTGATGTCGCGCTCGTAGCCCAGCCCGTAGTTGAATTCGTTGTGACCGAGATGCCGTTGAAAGTGATACGAACCGCCGCCGAAGCTGATCAATTCAGATGCAACGCAAGGAGCAGACAAGGCGATTGCCGCGAGATATAGTGCAGTGCAACAAAAGAG
>DASUGV010000384.1:0-2361 GCA_036273835.1 Rhodocyclaceae bacterium | reverse complement strand
TATGGACCACAACCTCGCTCACAGCAGGTGTAGAAGCCAATGCGGTCGATACCACACTAGCTTTGATGAATTGCGGTCGCGCTCCAACGACCGTCATGATCTTCATCAGCCGGGTCTCGGTGTTGACCCGAAGATACCGCTCATGGCGCGACGCTCGGTCCGATTTGACGATAAAGCGAAGGGTCGCGACGGCGCACGCGCTCGGGACGCGCACCCAGCGCCATGACCATCACGATCAATATCGCAAATAGCGTTGTATCGACCAGGTAGTCCGACAAGCTACTCAGAGCAATCGTTGCCAAATGCAAAGCAACAAGGACGTGCACCGCAACTGTGGTAGCCGTCAGAACAAACCTAGATAACACGTAATGGACACAATAGATCAGGATGCCAACAGGGAATGGTGCTGTGAGGACACCAAGTGGACCGAAGTTCGCATAGAGCTCGGCCCAGAATGCGGTGGGTGCCGTGCCCACGAGCCCCAATTTCGTGGTGGCGGGATACATGTAGGTCGAGACAAACATCGGAAGGTTAAAATTCGCGAATGGCAGCACTCCTCCCGGATTGGGAAACGAAGCGCCATACAGGTACCCATGGACATGAGGGAAAATGGCCAGGTAGAAGTACGCGGGGGCAACCTGGCCCGTAAAGACCCGGAACACCGCCTGAGACAAGCCCGCCCCAACACTAACCACACCCATGAACCACACGTACATCATGGCCACGATCACCATCACGAAGATCAGGATATATTTTGCCGCCGGCTGCCAATAGTTACCTCCACGAGATATCGCGTAACTCAGATAGAGGGCACACAGGAGTTCGACAAATGGGCCTTTTTCGCTGGTCATTAGCGAAGCGAAGACGGCAAAGGCAAAGGCCGCTAGAAACAACGCAAGGGATGCCAGTTTGCGAGATCTGCGGTAATCCACATAAAGGAAGATGCAGCTAAGTTCCAAAAGCGGACCAAAAAACAGTCGATAATGCCAATATGTGCCAGCGAATGTGGTGCTCATCTGATTGCGCGCCAGCGCCGCGGCCCCGACGCCGCCTTGCTTCGCCACCAGCAACGCGATAGAGGGAACCTTCTGCAAATACAGCTCTAGCATGCCGATTGAAATGCACAGTAAAGCAACGAAAACCAAGCGCTCGCCGATCTGCGTCGCGAGCAGACGGCGGGATCCAATCGCATCACAAGTTGGACATAGATACCGGTGAGCAAATATGAACCCTGCGATAATGAGAATTAGCGTGACGGAGGAATATACAAACACCATCAGGACAATGTCGCGGTCGACGACTCCTAACGCCAGTCGTTCCGTATCCCAACCGAAATAGAGCGGCAGAATTCCAAGGTATGCAACCAGTATGTATACGACGATCACAACCGATGGAATGGAAAATCGGCGCAATGAAATGCCGGCGTAGCGAGTCAGCATGGTACCGGCCCACAGAACAGCGACAAAGCTGGAAGTGAAGGCTATGTCAGTGATGGTCATTGATCACTTGCGCGCGGAGCGGTTGCTGGAATACATGGCGACGATAAGCTTCAATCATCGACTCGGCCTGCCGGTCCCACGAGCAAGTCACCGCGACCTCCATTAATTTCTCTCTCAGCCTATTCTTGTCCATACCCTCTATCGTTTGCAGAGCCCTGCGCAACGAGTCGGCCGTCATTTCTCTTAGCACAACGCCGATCCCGGCTTCCTCCACAACTCGTTTCCTTTCAGGCGCATCGTTAACGATGACGGGCAACCCCGCGGTTATATATTCAAAAAATTTGTTCGGCAGAGCAAAGCGGGAATTCAAACTGGCGTCCTCGAGATACGACACTCCGACATCGGCGGCTGCCGTGTACTCGAGTACTGCATGTGGACTTACTGCCTCTTTAAGATAGATATTACCGTGCTTTGATGCCTGTTCTCTGATCATCGGCGCCAGTTCACCATAGCCCATACATACCAGGACATACCCCTCATTCTTCCAACCAGCAAAGATCTCTAGCAGCATTTCAATACCACGACCGCGCACCAGTGCACCCTGATAGATGAGGATTCGCTTGCCCTTTGGTATATCCAGAGACTGGTGCAGTATCTGACTTCGCTTCGGTTCCTGATAATTCGGGCAATTGAGCAGCGTCACAATATTGGTGATTCCGTATTTTTCTCGATACCACTCTTCGATGCTTTTGCTCACGACGATGACCAAATCCGCCTTTCTTATAAAAGCTCGTTCAATTCCCTTCGCAACGTATCGGCCAAGGCCCGCAAGATCGGGATTTTCAGTCTCCAATTCATGGGCGTCATATACGAGCTTACCCCGCAGCGCCCATTTTAATAGCACTCCGAGAGGGAGCAGATC
>DASUGV010000383.1:0-3969 GCA_036273835.1 Rhodocyclaceae bacterium | reverse complement strand
GAGCTGAGCGCGATCCGGATGGTTGGCAGGCAAGTACTCGAGCACATCCATCAGCCCTGCGAAATACCAACCAATCGCGCGGCTCCACAGTATCGGCGATACCACTTGCCCATTCAGTGGCGGCGTCTTGCCGTTGCTCGGCGACAGGCCTTGCCACACGCCGTCCGACGAACCGAGCCACGCGTGATAGGGCAGCTTCTTGGACGTATCGAGCAGATGCTGAGAGGCGATCTTGAACTGCGCGGTGATGATATTGAACGCCACCGCAGAATCGCCCGCCTTTACGCTATCGGCATAACGCGCGGCATATGCGGCCAGGAATGGCTCCGTCATATACAGACCGTCCAACCACTGCTGGTTCGGGTAGTTGGATTTGTGCCAGAAGGCGCCGCCCGTGTTCTTCTTCAGCGAATCGATGGTGGTGCGGATCGTCTTCATCGCGGTTAGGTAACGCGCATCCTGAGTCTTGTCGTACAAGCCCGGCAACAAAATAGCTGGCTGGATCACATCCTGACTGGTGGACGTCGGAACGCTGCCGCTACTGCTCACGTACTTGTCGACGAATTTCTTGACGTAGTTGTAGTACGCCACGTCGCCGGTCTTTTCGTACAGCTTCCAGATCGCGCCGAGCGCGACACCGTTTGTGTACTCCCAGCCACTGGGATTGGGCGATGCGGGCACCGTGGAATAATCCATGCTGAAACATTTGGTGCCGCAACTCGTGCTGGAAAGATCGGACCACTGCGTGACCATGTAGTCGGCTACCGACTTGCCGACTGTGGTAGTGCCGCCCGAAGATGAACTGCTGCTCGATGAAGACGAACTACTCGACGACGAGCTTGAGCTAGATGAGGAGCTGGATGAGGAGCTGGAGCTGCTGGAGCTTGACGAAGAACTGCTCGACGACGAGCTGCTGGAGCTGCTCGATGAGGATGAACTGGAAGCCGAGCCGCCAGTCGGGATCGAGCACTCGTTGATACCACCCGCAATCCGACTACCGAAAGTCGCCTGCTCGCAAGTGAAACTACCGCTGATGACCTTGAAAACGAATTGATTCGAACGGCCATAGGCGACATTGGTGTTCGCTGCGACTGCCGGGCAAGCGGTCGGATTGCTGTCGGTGCAGATGGTTGTGTATCCGGCAGGACGATTGGCGGCCGATGCGCCGCTTGCAAGCAAGGCCGTTGAAAGACCGAGCACCAGGTGCTTTAGCTTCATTTTTGTCTCCTTTGTTTTTATGGCTTATCGGATTGCGCCGCTTCTTCTATGTGAAGCTGTTTCGCGATCCGTTTGAATATTGCGTGTGTAGCGCACGCATCCTAGACCTGATCGCGTCCGGATGTTCCTGCGGCGCACAAAGTATTGATTCCTTGAACATCGCCACCTTTTGAAGGTCCACAGGGAGAAGCTTGCAGCGCTTATGAAGACGACATATTGGCGATGGATGCGTATCGGTTCCGATTGAGTAGCGAGTAGCCTGGATGCAGCAAAGCGGAATCCAGGACCCTCACGTCGATCAACCACGAATCCCGGATTCCGGCCCATGGCCTTCATCCAGGCTACTCCTGCGCTTCCCCGAACGAATCGCCGCTAAACATTACGCCCGCTCCCCAATCGCGAGAGAGAAGCCCCTGCTCAACATAACGATGAATCGAAGAATGCGGCCAATCGGCAGGGCTACTCACGTAACCATGCTTTACAGGATTGAAGTGTATGTAATCGGCATGCCGCTCGAAGTCGGCATCGTCACGAATCGTATGTTCCCAGAATCGTCGTTGCCACACGTCAGCTTCGCCACGCGCGTTGCGCGCAATCGGGACGCCGCTCTTGGCAAGGCCGCGCACAAACGCCGACTTGATCAGGCGCCAGCGTCCAGAGTAATCGTGATCGTCTTCCGGCAGCGTCCAGATTGCATGTACGTGATCGGGCATGACAACCATTGCATCAATCGTAAAAGCTCTCTTTGCCTTCGCCGCCGCTACGGCGTCACGCAAAAGATCGACATGCCGAACGAGCAAATCGGAGCGTCGGTCGCGCAGTGTCACTGTGAAGAAAAACGTTCCGCCCGGAACGTAGTTGCGCCGGTAAAAAACCATGGAATAAGTTTATCCCATATGCATGGTCGATGCTGAAATTGACTCCGACGGTAGCCTGGATGGAGCGAAGCGAAATCCGGGTTGGTAGCTAAACAAGACCAGCCAGTTCAAGAAACCAAGGAGCGTCAGTAGCGATATCCTCTGGGGCGTCATAAGTAGAAAGAGGATTTAAGCCGAAGCGTTCGACGCGTATTGCGGCCAAAAGCTGGTTAAGAACCCTCACTCCGTCGGTTAGCGCGCGTTCTGTGAATATCGGAATGTCTATCGCGATAAAGTCAGACCCAAGTGCGGTTAGCCCCCAAAATCTTTCTCCGCCAAGTGCCGCAACACAGTTCAAGAGATCATTGCGTACCTCGGTAGGAATTGCTGCGTCATACTGCTCGATTCGATCATTACGTCCAATGACACCAATGGGTTTCAAGGTTTCTTCGTGAATGGTGTTTCTGAGAAGAAATACCAAATCAATAACCTTTCTCACTGTTGTCTCGTCCGAAACCATCGGGCCGAGATCAGGATCTTTCGAGCAGAGATCTTTCAGCCATTCTTTTTTGCGCCAGCTAGCTTGTCGTGGACGTGCCAATTCATAGGCTTGATCGGCAACACGCGCCGCGCAATCAAAAGCGCCTGCGAATGCAACCAGAAAGGACTCGAAGTGCATGAGGGCCTCGTCGACCGTGTCATCACTTGGCACTCGCAGGAATTGACCGTGCAGTCTGTCCCTAGCGCGCAGCGCTCTCGTGATACGAACGTGAATGGCTTCTGTCAGACCTGCAGGGGAGGGGTCAAGCGGATCTGCGGGTCTCGGACACAAGACACTCCAGCGCCACCATTCTGGCAAGATCGAATCAACGAGCATCGAGTAGAAGCTTTTTGAGCCCGTTTCGATTCGGAGTGAGTCGATATGGTGATAAACGTAATCTTCCCGTAGTCGAAGATGCAGGCCCAGTACAGAGAGCGCCGCTTGTGGAAGCATTGCATTGCTTTCCGCAAAATAGACAGGTGCAATTGCGAGCAGTTGTGGTGACATTGTCACTAATGCATCGCAGCCTCGCCTAGCGAACCTTGCGAGCATCAGGCGTCGATCTATTTCCGGGTCACTAACTCGATCAAGGACCACCCCCGAATTTTCTAGTGCGTGGACATTTTGCGTAGCCCTGCGCATTAGTTGTCGTCAAACTCCGAAGTGGAAAGCATCTTATCTCCCAACTATCGCGGAACAGATAGAAATCTAGAGCGACCCAGATGGGTCGCAGGCTGGGAATCTGGAACCGTTGGTTAATCAGGTGTCGATCCCGGATTTCGCTACGCTGCATCAGGGCTACGCGATGCCTCGCATGTATCCATCGGCGCGCAGGTGTAGGAGTTGGGGTTGCCATACACGTCGTCGATGTGATTGTTATCGTGTAAATATGACAAAGGGAAGTCAGTTTCTTCGCGCACGTAGGTGCGCGCCAACCCCGATAAAGAAAATTTCAAGCACCCGTAATCCGGCGATAAGTCGCCGCCTGCCCAATACGTATGCCTTTGGCATCCACAAGATTCCACACCGTCACATCTTCGATCCAGAAACGCCTGCCGTCTTTCGCGATGCGCAAGCCGCGATAGCCTGTCGCGAATCCGTCGCGGGTGACGCGTTGCAGGAGTGCGTCACGTTCTTCGCGGTTAGGCGCTTCGGCGGAGAGGCGCGAGGGGAGGCCGATGAATTCGGATTCGCTGTAGCCGAAGCAGCGCAGCGTCATGGCATTGGCATAGATGAAGCGTGGGTCGGCGCTGGCGTCGTGGGCGAGGACGCAGAAGTCGGCTTCTTCGTCGAGCCAGCGCATTGCGGCTTCGGGGCTCAGGTGCGCGGGTGCGAGCGCGACGCCAAGCAGCC
>DASUGV010000382.1:0-6171 GCA_036273835.1 Rhodocyclaceae bacterium | reverse complement strand
GGTTCCACTGGCGTGCCGCAGGCTCACGACAAGACTTGGGGCAAGCTGACGCGCAACATTCTCGGCGGTGCGCAAGCGCTGTGGCATGTAACAGGACAGCCAGCCGCCGTTATCGGCACCGTTCCGTCGCAACACATGTACGGCTTCGAATCGACTGTGCTGCTACCTTTGCTGAGCGGCGGAATCCTGCATGCGGAAAAGCCTTTTTTCCCGGCCGACATCCTTGCAAGCCTAAGCGCCGCGCCGCAGCCGCGCGCGTTGATCACGACACCTTTTCACCTGAAGACATTACTCGAATCGGACTTGCCGCTTCCACCGATCGATCTCATCGTCAGTGCCACCGCTCCACTGTCGCACGCGCTCGCCGAACGCGCCGAACAAGCTAGCGGAGCAACGCTGCTGGAGATTTACGGTTCCACCGAAACAGGCCAGATCGCAACCCGCCGCACCGTGAAGACCGCCGAGTGGCGTTGCTACGCGGATATTCGCCTGGAACAGCGAAACGATTGCACATGGGCCAGCGGCGGCCACATCGAAATGCCTATTGCATTGAACGACGTGCTTGAACTACGTGGCGCATCGGGCGGCGACAGAGCCGATGACAACGCACGCTTCATCTTGCACGGCCGTCACAGCGATCTGGTCAACATCGCAGGCAAGCGCACCTCGCTCGCCTACCTCAACCACATACTGAACAGTTTGCCGGGCGTAGTGGACGGCGTCTTCCATTTGCCCGATGAAGAACCCACCGACGGCATTGCGCGCCTCAACGCATTCGTCGTCGCACCCGGTCTTTCCGTGCAACACATCGTCACTGGTTTGCGCGAATATATCGACCCTGTATTCATCCCGCGCCCGCTTGTGATGGTGGACGCGCTGCCTCGCAACAGCACCGGCAAGCTCACGAGTGCGGCGCTCAAAGACATGAGCGCACGCTACGCATCGCAAGGGCAATCGTAATGCCGCAATTGGCGCTCAACATTCCTGTAGATCATCCGGCCTTTGCCGGACATTTTCCGCAGCGGCCCATCGTGCCTGGTGTCGTGTTGCTGGATGCCGGCATTCTTCTCGTGGAAGCGCATTGCGGCCGCCGAGTAACAGGTTTGACCTCGGCAAAATTCCTCAGCCCGGCTGGGCCGGGTGAAGCACTGACCATCGATTTCAGCATCGACGAACGCGAAGCGCGCTTCGATATCCTGGCAGCAGATCGCAAGGTAGCGTCCGGACGTATGCGTTTGGCATTATCGTCGCCGGCATGAATTCCTCCAGCGCTCAATCGCCCTCATCCGTTAGCCACGAGCCTGTCGTGCAGACGTGGGCGCAGCAGGAAGAACGCGGTTCGCTTTTCGCTCTGCAGCTTATGTGCCGCTTGTCGCTGTGTCTCGGCCGGCGCACCACGCGACCCATTCTTTATTTCATTGCGGCCTATTTTGTCGTCGCCGCGCCGGTTGCGCGGCGCGCATCGCGCGACTACCTGTCGCGCGTGCTCAAACGGCCGCCGACAATGCTGGAAATATTCCGGCATTTCCTGTGTTTTGCGACATCTATTCACGATCGCGTATTCCTGCTCAATAACCGCGAAGATCTATTCGACATCCGCACTCGTGGCGTTGAGGATCTGGCCGAATTGCAAGCGCAGAGAGGAGGCGTATTGCTATTTGGCAGCCATGTGGGCAGTTTCGATGCAATGCGCGCGACGGCACGATCTTATCGACCTATGACCGTGTATTCGGCCATGTATGAAGAAAACGCGCGCAAGATCGGCCGGGTTTTCGCCGCCATCAATCCAGCGGCCGCCGAAAATATTCTGCCTCTCGGGCGCCCCGATTCCATGCTGGCCGTGCATGACCGTCTTGCCGAAGGTGCCGTGGTCAGCATTCTGGCCGATCGAAGTTTTGGCAACGACTCGCAGCAAAGCGTTATGCTGTTCGGCAACTCGGCGCCCTTGCCCGAAGGTCCTTTTCGCATGGCCGCCATACTGCGCGTGCCTGTCATGTTCATCATCTGCCTTTATCGCGGCGGCAATCGTTATGACATCCAACTGGAACACCTGGCCGACTTCGGCGATTGCCCGCCTGGACAACGCGCATCGTTTACGCGGGACGTTCAACAACGGTTCGCCGAACGTCTTGAATATCATTGCCGGAATGCGCCCTACAACTGGTTTAATTTTTATGAATTCTGGAATCCCCCTACTAAAGCGCTTAGCTCTTCCGGCCGCCTCGCAAGCGGCGACGACATCCGTTCATAGCACGCTACCGACAATGCAAAGACCGAAATCGCCATCTCGAAATCAAACCTCATTACGTTGGCATTTCACGAGAATGCTGCTTGTTACCGGCGTTGCGCTCATGCAGGCCATACCCGGCATGGCGGGCGCGGCGGATTGGCAAATTTCAGATTTGATGGCGCTGCTGGCACAGACCAAATCCGGCAAGGCCACCTTTGTCGAGCAGAAATACATTGGACTACTCGATAAGCCAGTAGAGTCGTCCGGCGAGCTTTCCTTCACCGCGCCTGATCAACTGGAAAAGCGCACGCTCAAACCCAAACCGGAATCGATGGTTCTGAAGGGCGACGATCTGACGCTGGAACGCGGCAAGCAGTCCATGCATATGTCATTGCAGGAGCGCCCCGAAGTGGCCGCCTTGGTGGACAGCATTCGCGCAACGCTGACTGGCGATCAAGCCGCCCTCGAACGTACCTACAAGCTGTCCCTGGATGGCGACGAAAAAAAATGGGTGCTGACGCTGACGCCTCTGTCACCCGATGTTGCGAACATGGTCGCACACATCCGCATCAGCGGCACACGCGGCACAGTACACGTTATCGAGATCGAACAGAGCGATGGCGACCATTCGATCATGACGATCAGTCCGATGACAGGAACATAATGGCCAGCCGTCGTTCAATTGTATTGATCGTCTGGCTGGCCGCGCTCGCGGCTTGCGCGGCGATCATCGCGCGCACGAATTTCGTTGCCGATCTATCCGCGTTTTTACCGAGCAAGCCCAACGCAACGCAACGCGTGCTGGTGGACCAATTGCGCGATGGCGTGGTTGCGCGCTTGATTCTGGTCGGCATCGAAGGTGGCGATGCTGCAAGCCGTCATCGTATTTCTCGCGATATGGCAGCTCAATTGCGCAAGAGCCCGGCATTCGCCGCGGTACAAAATGGCGAAGCGGCTGCGCTCGAACACGACCGCGCCTTCTTCTTCAATAATCGCTACCTGTTGAGTCCCGCCGTCACGCCGGAGCATTTTACGGTGGCGGGTCTGCATCAATCGATCGGCGAGTCGCTCGACTGGCTGACCAGCCCTGCGGGCATGATGATCAAATCGCTCTTGCCGCGCGATCCGACCGGCGAGACCTTGCAATTCATCGAGGCGTTTCAGCAACAAGGCGGCCCACGTACCGCTGGTGGCGTGTGGGTTTCGAAAGATGATTCGCGTGCGCTAATCCTGTTGCAGACTCAGGCGGCGGGCTCGGACACGAATGCGCAAGCGCAAGCCATCGCAACGATCAACGCAGCTTTTTCCAAGGCGCATATAAGCAGCACGGCGCATCTGCTCATGACCGGCCCCGGTGTATTTTCAGTCGCCGCTAAGGAATCCATTCAGCATGAAGCCGAACGCGTCGCCACGCTCAGCGCGCTGGCCGTGATCGCATTGCTGATGTTGATCTACCGCTCGTTCGTATTGCTCGGCCTAGGTTTGCTGCCAGTCTTGTCCGGTGCGGTGGCCGGCATCGCCGCGGTGAGTCTGGGCTTCGGCGAAGTGCATGGTCTCACGCTCGGCTTTGGCGCGACGCTGATCGGCGAAGCAGTGGACTACGCTGTCTATCTATTTGTACAGTCGCCGGATGCCTCGGTTGCAGGTGCTCAACGCTGGCAACCAAGTTTCTGGCGCACAGTGCGTCTTGGTGTTGCAACGTCCGTATGCGGTTTCGCGGCGATGCTCATCTCGGGCTTTCCGGGTCTGGCGCAATTGGGGCTGTATTCCATCAGCGGCTTGATTGCCGCCGTATTGGTCACGCGCTTCCTGTTGCCGGAACTTATGCCAAAGGGATTGCGCTTGCGCGATGTCAGTCACATCGGCGCCACGCTGATTGCGCTGATCGATCGCTTGGCAAGATTCCGTTGGGCATTCGGTGTTATTGCCGTCGCAGCATTCGCAGTACTGCTGGTTCAACACGCCAAGATATGGAATCACAGTCTGTCGGCCCTCAGCCCTGTGACCGCACAACAACAATCGCTCGACGCCTCACTGCGCGCCGACCTTGGCGCACCGGACGTGCGATACATGCTGACACTGAACGCATCCGACCAAGAACATGCCTTGCAGGCGGCGGAACAGCTTGAGCCCACGTTGCGAAAACTAGTCGATGCAGGTGTCATTGCCGGTTTCGACTCGCCGACCCACTTTCTGCCCAGCATCGCAACCCAGCGTGCGCGTCAAGCGGCATTACCCGACAGCGATACGCTCAGGTCGCGTCTTAAGCAAGCCCTCGTCGGCATGCCGATACGCGCTGAACGTCTGACGGGTTTCATTACCGACGTCGAAGCGGCGCGCAAACGTCCGCTACTGCAACGCAGCGACCTGAATGGCAGTTCCAGCGCGTTGGCGCTCGATTCGCTGCTGACGCATAAAGCAGACGGCTGGTCCGTGCTCATTCCATTGCGTGCGCCCAGCAGCGGGAAAAATGCATACGTCATCAACGCCGATAAAGTCAGCGCCAGTATCGCAGCCGGCGCTTCGCCGAATTGGCATCTCATCGATCTCACCGGACAAACAGCCGCTCTCTATAGCAGTTACCTGTCCGAAGCGATCCAGTCGTCGGCATTGGGACTCGCAGCGGTGATCGCAGTCATCGCGCTGTCCTTGCGTTCCCTGCGCCGCGTCACGCGCGTACTGTTGCCGTTGGCGGGTGCCGTTCTTGCAGTCATGGCCGGATTGGTGGCAACCGGCCATTCATTGAACATGCTGCACTTGGTTGGCTTGCTGCTGATCGTGGCCGTCGGCTCCAACTATGCCCTGTTCTTCGATCAGAGTTTTGCCGGCAACGACACCGCGCAGCAACAGCGTATCGCGGTGTCGCTGGTATTGGCCAATCTCACGACGGTGGCGGGATTCGGAATACTGGCCACATCCTCCGTGCCCATTCTCTCGGCGCTGGGAATAGTCGTGGGACCAGGCGCTTTTCTGGCGTTATTGTTCTCGGCCATGCTGGCGCCCGCGCATGTGCCGACGGACGCATGAAAACATGCGCATGTGGCGTCGCATCGTCCATTCAATCGGCGTCACCGTTGCGCTACGCGCGGGTTATCGACAGCTTCTGCGTCGCTGCCCTGTACCCGTGAAAATTTTGTCGGATTCACTGTCGCGTGATACGGGGCGCGCTTCGCGCCTGATCGTGATGCTGCCCGGCGTTTACAATCTGCCAGAAGACTTTATCGACAAAGGCTTCATCGCCGCATTGCGCGCACATGGTGTCGATGCGGATGTCATCATGGCGGATGTCCATTTCGGTTACTTCAGCGACCGAACAGCCGTCGCGCGCATTCACGACGACATTGTCATACCCGCACGTAAGCATGGTTACCGCGATATCTGGCTAGTCGGCATTTCGCTGGGTGGATTCGGTGCGCTGGCCTATGCTTCGGTATATGCCAATCACGCCGATCAGATCAACGGACTTTTCGTCATTGCACCTTTCCCGGGCACGGGCGACATCATCCAAGAAATCCGTTCGCTCGGCGGCCCATTGCCTTGGTCGCAAACCGCCGCATCTGAGCAAGGCGACGAGCGCATCATCTGGCGGTGGCTGGCGGCGCAGCATCGCATTCGAGCACAGCAGCCGGTGATGTATTTCGGCACCGGTACGACCGATCGCTACATCGGCGCACAACGTATGCTCGCGGAACTGCTGCCACCCGCGCATTGCCGCTTTATAGAGGGTGGCCACACGTGGGAGACGTGGCAACAGCTATGGCATGCCTTTCTCGATGATGGTCCATGGTCGATCGAACCATTGGCAAAGCGGCCCCTGCAATCATGAAAGAAAATATGCCACCGGCAAAGCGATGGGTTCCCGCGCCGCTCGTGCAAGCCACCTTGGCACTGCATGCGAGCGCGATAGTGCTGCTGATAGTCAGGCCAGATCTGTGGCCCTG
>DASUGV010000381.1:0-4009 GCA_036273835.1 Rhodocyclaceae bacterium | reverse complement strand
GATTCTGCCTGCGGTCTCGAAATTGAAGGTTCGCTGGCATGCCGGGTTCTATGCGCCACTCTTGTCATTACATGTCACGCTGCTACTGCGCGTTCTAGCGGCACTCACGGGATCCTTTTACTTGCGTCAAGACGCGGCGCTGGGCAATGCTGCGACGATCGCACTTTTCTTGCTGACAGTTTTTACCGGCATGATAGTCGCGTGCAAGCCACGGAGGGAAATATCTGCCCGAACGCATTCATCGTCGAATGTAGAACCACATCGGGAGGCGCATCGCAATGCCTGAATACATGAAAGCATGGCAGTGCATCGGCTGCGGAAAAATCGATGGGCCGCAAAACTGTATCGGAATATGCCAGGATCGTAAGGTCGAACTGGTCTATGCCGCCGACTACGAAGCATTGAACGGACAACTTGGAGCGGCTCGGGCCGCCATCGCGCTTTTGATGGCGCAGATGCGCCAGATTGCGAACACGACGCCACGCAACAACGAATGGGAGCGCAGCTATCGGGCACTTCAAGCACGCGCACGCCAGGCACTGAAGATGACAAACCGCTATTCGGATTTCATCGTTGACGAGATGAACGAAAGTTCGGACGAGACGTCAACGGCTTCACGATCCTGATATGCCGATCGATTCAGGCCATACCCCAGGTTGCCGAGTGCGTCAGCGCCACCCCGACGATGTAACCCACGCTCGTTAAGGCGGCGACAAATGCGGGCAAGCGGTAGCGCTCATCCGTGTTCCTGCCTAGCGCTATTTTCCCAAATCCGATGTAGACCAGCAGCATAATCAGCTTTGCGGTGAGCCAGCTTTGCACAAACGGATACTGATGACTGGCAACCACCATCCATAGTGCCGAGCTTAACAGGACAGTATCGATGACATGCGGTGCGATGCGTAATGCCGCAGATCGGCGCCACGCGATGCCGCGCAACTGCAGAATGCCTCGTAACAGAAACAGGCTGATGCTCAGTACCACGCACGCGACGTGCAAGTGTTTGGCTGCAATGTAGTAAATCACGGTTTGCTTCATCAATGAAAAAAGCCCGCGTAATGATACGCGGGCCTTCGTGCGACCATGTGTGGATCAGACCCTGGCAGCGCCGGCGTTGACCGGTACTTCGGCCGCAACGTGTTTGCGCCCCAGTAAGCGAAGGGCAAATGCTGCGAGGAAGAGGACGCCGATTGCAAAGACGATATCGCCCGGCACGCGCATCCAGACCAGTGTGGTCATTAGCGGTGAATGAATGATTTCCGGCGAGCGCGCGAACCACAAACCTTGGCTGATACTTGCCCAGGCTTGATAGATGCCTGCCGGTACCAATGAGATGAATACCATCATCGCCAGGCCGATGTTGAGCGACCAGAAAGCAGGGCTAAGCAGCTTGTCGTTCCACGCGCCACGCGGCGATAGTCCGCGCAGGCAAAACAGCAACAAACCAATACCCAGCATGCCATACACGCCGAACAACGCTGCGTGACCATGTGCTGCTGTCATATTCAGTCCTTGCAGATAGTACAAAGAGATTGGCGGATTGATCGTAAAACCGAGCAGGCCGGCGCCGACTGTATTCCAGAAGCCAACCGAGATGAAACACATGATCGGCCAGCGATAAGTCGACACCCACGCGGCGGCGCGGCTGCGTTGGTAGTTGCGATAACCTTCCAATCCGACCAACGCGAGCGGCACCACCTCGAGCGCCGAGAACATGGCGCCCACTGCGATGACCGAAGTCGGCGTGCCGGTGAAGTACAAGTGATGCAGCGTGCCGAGAATGCCGCCAAACAAAAACACGATGGTCTCCAGCACGATGGCTGCATTGGCCGTTGACGCGCGGATCAAACCAAGGCGCGTGAAGATCAACGCGATGACGGCTGTGGCGAATACTTCGAAGAAACCTTCGACCCACAAGTGAACCAGCCACCATCTCCAATATTCGATCATCGAGTAATGGCTATGCTGACCCCACATCAACGAGCTGGCGTAAAAACCACCGATGCACGCCGCCGATAAAAATACCATCGCGATCAGTCCACGGCTCTCGCTGGGACGTTTAAGCGCGGGCCACAAGGCGCGGCCGAGCAGTCCGAGCCAGATCAACAAACCGGCGAACAAACCGTATTGCCAGATGCGCCCCATGCTGGTGTATTCGAGTCCTTGATTGCCGATCCAGAAAGCGAAGTTGGTGCCGAGGCGTTGCAGACTTCCGATCCAGCCGCATGCGATAGAGCCGACGACGATCAACAGCAGCGCATAGAAAAGTACATTCACACCCAGCTTCTGGAATTTCGGTTCGTGCCCCGACAGCGCCGGCGAAATGTACAAACCCGTCGCTAGCCACGCGGTCGCGATCCACAATACGCCGAGCTGCGTGTGAATCGTGCGACTCACGGTGTAAGGCAGAATCTGCGACAGCGCGATGCCGAAGAAACTTTGTCCTTCCACCGCGTAATGCGCCGTGATCGCGCCCATGCCAACTTGCACCAACAGCAAACCAATAACCACGTAAAAATATTTGCGCGTTGCCTTCATCGATGGCGTTGGTTTGAGATCGAACAACGGATCGGCCTTGGGCGGTGCCGGATCCGCTTCTTCGTGACCCGACGTGTGATACCAGATCATCGACGCAATGCCGGCGATGAGCAGAATGATGCTGGCAATCGACCACATGCCATTGCCCGGAGTCGGAACATTGTCGACCAACGGCTCGTGCGGCCAATTGCTCGTGTATGACAAATGCGTTTCACCTGGCCGGTCTGTTGCCGCGGCCCAGGCGGACCAGAAGAAGAAGGCAGGCAAGGCTTGCAGGTCGTCCTTGTCTTTCAAGGTCCCATCGACCATTGCGTATTGCTCGCGCAGCTTCGCCAACGACGGTTCCTTGCCGAACAAGTCGCTGTAGTGCTTGGCTAGATTTTTTATCACCGCCGCACGTTCGGCGCTGACCGTAATGGCGCCGGTAGCCGGGTCGTAAGTGTTGGTGCGCAATTCGCTTTTGACGCGCGAACCGATGAAGGCCTGTTCGTCGGCACTCAAGAGCGAGAAGACGACGTGATATTGCTTGAGCGACAAGGCATCCCGTAGCGCAACGCCTTCGCGATGCAGCCAATCCGCTGACCAGTCCGGCGCAACATAGCTGCCATGGCCCCAGACAGAACCGAGTTGCTGTCCACCGGCCGATAACCAGGCCTCTTGCCCGCGCTGCGCCTGGCCTGCGCCGAAAATGACAGTGCCATCTATCTGCACCACTTGTTTCGGAATCGGTGGCGCCGATAGATATATTTCACGCCCCATCCAACCCAGCACCGCAAACGACAACAGAAATATTACTGCAAGCCCACGCCATAAGTTGCGCGGTGATTTCATGACTGCACCTCCCATAAAAATGCATTGGCCACATGCCAAAAGATTCATTGCAGATGCATGTTTTATACGGAACAGAGGGTGCGGCGTTTGATTTGAATCAACGAACGATCAAACCGAGGTCATCGCTGCGACCGGTGGCGCGTAATCGCACGACGTAGTGCGCGTGAATTTCGGCTGGATCAAAGTCCTTCGCGTCGGACTCCGAAATTCGACGAGCTCGCCGGGCTTATTTCGAAACCGGCATCGATGGCGCACAGGGTCGCCATTTATGACAAATGGAATAAAGCAGCGTATTGCTCGAATGGCTCAGCTCTTTTCCTTCGATTCTCCATCGCCGACAATGCCGTTTTCCACCGCGTATCTCACCAATTGTGCAAGCGACTGCATATTCATTTTTTGTAGAATGCGAGCCTTGTGCGTGCTGACGGTTTTAGCCGAGAGGTTGAGACGTTCGGCTACGTCGGTCACGGAAACTCCGCTGACCATGAGACGGAATACTTCGAACTCGCGGTCGGAGAGAGACTTGTGCGATAGCTCTCTGTTACTGCCGGGCATGACGTTCATTGCGAGTTGTTCGGCCACCTCGGGGCTGATAAAAAGACGCCCCGCAGCGACACGCCGTATAGCAGTCACAAGTTCG
>DASUGV010000380.1:0-2378 GCA_036273835.1 Rhodocyclaceae bacterium | reverse complement strand
CGCTCCGCCATAGGCGCGTTCGTATGCAATTGGCATGATCTTGAAAGGCTTCGGCGCATCGATGCATATCCACGGCCATACGCGGCGCCGCCAAGTGCGGTCACCGATCACGCGCAAGCATTTGTCGACCGGCCCGCACTGCATACGCACGCACATGGTTTCGACAGGCGTCAGGGCGTGCGCGGAACCGCTGAGCATGACTTCCGCACGCGCTTTCGGCAGCACGTAATCGAGCGGCTGTCCTGCCGGCAACATGGGTAGCACGCGCGGCCACTGGATGTTCTCGATTAGAAAGCGTTCATCGCTGCGGCCGAGTGCGAAGAAGCCGAGCGCTGCGATGCTCAGGCGATGTACGCCACGATAGCGATAAGGTTGATGCAGGATGCCGAGCGAGAGAGGTTTGATGATCTTCATCGCTCAGAGCACCAGGATGATCACGGGGATTTGCATGACGGGGCCATTCAGATCGATGTTGGCCTGATCCGACTTCACCGATACATGCACGCCGGGGCCGGCCACTTCGACGGTCGTGCTGGCGCCCGTGACGTTGACTGAGTTGGACTCGCCGGTCACGCTCAAAGCGTTGCTCATGCCCGTGATGCTGGCGCGGTTTTCCATGCCAGTGATCGACATGGTGTTGCCCATGCCTTGCAGGCTGACGTCGACGTTCACGCCGGTGAGCGAATTGCGATTGCTGACGCCCGTCGCGGCGTTGGTGTTGCTGATGCCAATGACATCATTGCCGTTGCTCGCTCCGATGGCGCTGGAACTGCTCTGTGCGCCGATCGTGGTGTAGTTGTGAACGATGCTGTGATTGCTGGTATTGGTGCTGGTACCCGTGATCGTCGAGGTGTTGTCGGAATCGGCGTTGATGGTGGTGGTGCTGCTGACCTTGCCGTAATGCGTGCTGTTGTTGGTCGACGTTCCGCTGATCGTTGTGTTGGAAAGGACAGTGCCATTGTGGGTGCTGTCGTTTTCCAGATTGCCGTTGTAGACCGCGATCGATTTGGTGTTGCCGTTGCTCGTGCTGTTGCTGTAGGTGTCGCCATAAACGACGGAGCGCGACGCCGAGACGGCTGCCATCGCTTCGGCATCGGACGACTCGGTGCTCTGTTGCGACGCGTCGCACTTGCCGGTCACCGATTCGTGATAGCTGCGGCCCGTCGCGCTGAAGCTCTTGCTTTCCTGACCCCAGGAGTTGTTGTAGGTCGAGCCGTAGGACCACGATTCGTTGAGCATGCCCTGCTCTTTCTGCTCGGTGGTCGAGTAGTTGTAGCTGCCGCCGCGCGAATAACCCGCGTCGCGGAATATTCCTCTAGCATAAGCGTTCTCGACCAGCTTGACTGCGCTATCCACATCGTCGCGCGACCAGGGCTGACCGAAACGTATGCTCTTGCTGTCGCCATAGCTGGTCGAATAGCTGTTGCCCGCCTGTGTATGCGCCGTCCAATCGGAATCCGTGATCGTCTTGCCGCCATCGGCCTGCACGATGTTCTGGATTTCCGGTAATTCCGATTCGTCGTTGGCGCGCGATACCCAGACGGTCACACCCACTTCGGGAATGGTCTGCATATGCGAAGCGAGCTTGACCCACACGGGCGACGCCGTATCCTCGTCGGTCGAGAAGCGCACATATACGCCTTTGGCATTCAGCCGTTTTTGTACGCCCTGGCTATCTTCCTGCAGTTGCTTGGCGAGCTCGAAATCATCGGGCACGTAGTATGGCCAATCTTTCACCGCGTCGTTGCCATTCTGTGTCGTGACGCGCGCCATGACCACACCTTGCTGCGTATCCTGCACGCTCACCGTTGTGATCAGTCCCGTCGCCAGCGTGGCCGAGAACTGATTCTGGTATTCGCCGTCCAGCGAAGAATTGTGCTGCACTTGGGTCAGAACGAACTCGACGCCATCCAGTTCGGGGCGAACATCGTGCACCGTGGAAACCATGCGGAAGCGATGACCGATACGCAGAAACGGACAGAAACTTGCACCCGTCAACTGGATATTGGCGGTGCGCATTGCCTGATCTGTCGACTGCGCAAAATTGCGTACCTCGCTGTCGCTGAATCCATACTGCACGATCTTGTATTGATTGAAAGGCAAGTCGCCCGTATCGGATTGACTGCCTGCGCGAAAACTGGAAAAGCGCGCGATCGGTTCGCTCGGCTGCGTAACGTCCCACGCTTCGTTCTGTAGCGTGAAGACGCCATTCACGCCGCTGATGCCCATGGACTGCTGATAGGCGTATTGCGATATGACATCGCTTTGGTGCCGTCCCGATTCGTCCTCGGCGGTGTAGGTGTAACGCAGCGGTTGATTGCCGGGCCGCGCGGACGGATAGCCGGAGCGGTTGGCGAACACCATTGTGTGACTATCCG
>DASUGV010000379.1:0-2040 GCA_036273835.1 Rhodocyclaceae bacterium | reverse complement strand
GGGAAAAGCTCTATCTCGCTTTTTTGTATGCTCCTCCCGAAGAACAGACACGGCAGTTTGTGCTTGCCAATATCCGCGATGGGAATCCGCAGCTCGTTGTGATCGTCGCGGACAACGTCGTTGGTTGGTGCGATGTGGTTCGCGATTCGTTCCATGTAAAGGCCCACTGCGGTACTTTAGGAATCGCCTTGCTGCCGGGATTCCGTGGCAAGGGTATTGGACGTAAACTCATGCACGCAGCTATTCAGGCTGCATGGGCAGGCGGTTTCCGTCGTATCAATCTAACGGTGCGAAGTAATAACACCCAAGCCGTTGCCTTGTATAAGCAGCTTGGATTTGCGCAGGAAGGCCACCATCGCCAAGCAGTACAAATCGATGGAAATTATTTTGATCTTTACTCGATGGCTCTACTCCATCCAAGTCTTGTATCCACGCAAATGACATGAATATTCTCATCGTCGCGCCTTCGTGGATCGGCGACACGGTTGCCGCTCAGCCGCTGTTGATGCGGCTTCGCGAACACCACCCCGATGCGCGCATCGACGTGCTGGCGCCGCCTTGGGTCGCGGCAGTGTTGAAGGCGATGCCGGAAGTAAATGGCGATGTCATCAGCAATCCGTTCGCCCACGGTCAGCTTCGGCTACGCGGTCGATGGGCGCTGGCACGTCAGCTCAAAACTCACAACTACGATGCAGCTTACGTATTGCCCAATTCGCTCAAGTCGGCGCTCATACCGTTTTTTGCGGGAATTCGGCGACGCGTTGGCTTTATCGGCGAATCGCGCTACGGGTTGATCAATGTACGGCATCGGTTGAACGAACAGAGATTGCCGTTGCAGGTGGAACGCTACGCGCAGCTTGCGGAACAGCCGGGTTCCGCATTGTCTCGTCCGCTACCCAACCCGAGTTTGCATGTCGAGCCAGATGATATCGCGCGAATTTTTAATGCATTTGACATAGATACGACACCGGTAATCTTTTGTCCCGGCGCGGAATACGGTCCCGCCAAGCGCTGGCCGGAGAAACATTTCGCCGATCTGGCGAGGCAACTGGTTGCCGCAGGCAATACAGTATTGTTGCTCGGTTCGAAAAAAGATGCGCCGGTCGGAGAGGAAATCGTGCGCCTGTCCAGCGGCGCGGCGCGCAATCTATGTGGCATAACGGATCTCGATCAGGCCATTCACTTGCTTGCTGCTGCGCAGTTCGTCGTCAGCAACGATTCGGGCCTTATGCATGTGGCGGCGGCGTTGGACAAGCGACTAGTGGCACTGTTCGGTTCGTCCAGCCCGCTTTACACTCCGCCTCTGTCGCACAACGCACATGTACTATGGCTTAAGCTCGTGTGCAGTCCCTGCTTTCAGCGCGAATGTCCATTGGGTCATTTGAACTGTCTCAATCAGATCGCGCCTGAGCAGGTGACTTCAATCACAAACAAGTGGTCGACCTGAATGAGTAAACCGATCTTCGCCACGCCGGACGATGCCGAACGCGCTTTTTACGAAGCGCTTGCGCGCAGCGATCTGGACACGATGATGGCCGTCTGGGCAGAAGATGAAGAAGTGGTATGCGTGCATCCTGGCGGTTCGCGCTTCAGCGGATTGACTGCGATCCGCGAAGTATGGCGGCAGTTGTTTGCCTCCGGCGTCAAGTTGCGCATCCGTACCAGCCACCCAGTCAAGACACATGCCATGCTGATTGCCGTGCATTGCGTGCTGGAGCACGTGAGCATCGAGGGCGAAGATACGATCGCACCGCCGATGATCGCGACCAATGTCTATTCGCGTGGCGCGCATGGTTGGCAGATGATCGTGCACCACACATCCGCGGCGCCGGATACGGAAGGATTGCTGTTGCAGGAAACGCCACGAATCGTGCACTGAAGTTACTTTGCTCTTACCCCTTGGTCTCCGGGCATGGTGCGCCTATCGATATATCGTCACCTGTCCCGACGAAGACTGAAATAATGCCCGCCGACCACCATGGACAATGTGCCTCGTCCGCTTTTGATTATTTTATTTCGACGGATATTCGCATGCATTAC
>DASUGV010000378.1:0-4891 GCA_036273835.1 Rhodocyclaceae bacterium | reverse complement strand
TTCATGAGCATCATCAAGGACCCGGAGACTTACGAGCGCTTCGAAAAGATCGTACTGTTCCACGGTGTACGCTATATCAACGAACTGGCCTATCAGGATCACATCACGCAGGAATTGCGCGAGCACGAATTCTTTGGCGAGTACGTAAGCAGCCAGTTGATCTACTATCCTTGCGTGACGCGCGAACCGTTTCGCAATCAAGGACGGCTCACGACGCTGATCGAATCGGGCAAGCTATGCGCCGATATCGGTCTGCCGCCGCTTGATCCCGAGACCGATCGCGCGATGATCTGCGGCAGTCCAAGTATGCTCAAGGACACTTCCGATTTGCTGGATGCGCGCGGTTTCGAAATTTCTCCGGGCATCGGAGAACCAGGCGACTACGTCATCGAACGTGCGTTCGTTGAGCGCTAAGATAAATCGCAATAGTTGGACCGTTGATATGAGAAGACGTCTCGCGTTTTCTAGCGCGGGACGTTTTCATTTTCAGTAGCTGTGTTCGGCTGCCGGGAAACTACTGTCTTTTACCGCGGCGACATAGCGTGACACGGCATCGCCAATGCTGTTGGCATCTTCCATGAAATTGCGCACGAAGCGCGCAGTCTTGCCAGGATATACACCCAGCATATCGTGTAGCACCAACACTTGACCGTCAGTGCCCTTGCCTGCGCCGATGCCGATGGTGGCCATGCTGTTCAATGATTTAGTCAGATCGGCGGCTAGCTGTGCCGGCACCATTTCAAGTACCACCATCGCGGCACCCGCTTGCTCCAGCGCTTGCGCGTCGCGATGCATCTGGGCTGCGCCTTGTTCGGTCTTGCCTTGCACGCGATAGCCGCCAAGTTGAAATACGGATTGCGGCGTGAGCCCAAGATGCGCGCATACCGGTACGCCGCGCTCGACGAGAAAACGCACCGTATCGGCCATGATCGCGCCCCCCTCGAATTTGACCATATGCGCGCCCGCGGCCATGAGCGCAGCAGCATTGCGCATTGCTTGCTCGGGGTTTTCCTGATAACTCCCAAATGGCATATCGGCGATGATCCATGGGCGCTTGGCGCCACGCGCTACGCAAGCCGTGTGATAGATCATGTGTTCGAGCGTGACGGGCAAGGTCGTGGCGTGTCCCTGTAGTACGTTGCCAAGCGAATCGCCCACCAGCAGCACGTCGACATTCGCGCTTTCGCATAAGGCGGCGAAACTTGCGTCGTAACAAGTGAGCACTGCAATCTTGGTGCCGTCGGCGCGCATCCTGGCCAGCTCGAACAGCGTCATTGGCTTTGTGTCGGCAAGGTAATTCATGAATACCTCCTTTACTGCGCGTAGCCGAAAAATTCGCGATAGCTGCGCATGGCGTTCAAACGCTGAAACAGCAATTCGAAATCATCGTCCTGATCCACTGGATTCAGCACTTCGGCATTGACAATGAAGAGCGGCGAGGCGTTGTAGTGATGGAAAAAGCTTGCGTAACGCTCGGTCACTTTTTCGAGGTAGCTTTCGGTGATCGGACGTTCCGTATCGACACCACGTTTACGCACACGCTCGATCAGAATATCCGCTTGCGCCTGAAGATAGATCACGAGACTTGGCGCGGGCGCATGCGGTTGCAGACGAGTGTATAGCTCCTGATAGAGTTTTGCTTCATCCGCCGCGAGGTTAAGGCTGGCGAATAGCGGATCCTTGTCGAGCAGGAAATCACTCACCACGCGCTGGTTTTTTTTCTGCAGACGCTTGAGATCTTGCAGCAGCTCGGCGCGCTGAAGAAGAAATGACATTTGCGTAGGGAGTGCCCAGCGTTCCATGTTCTGATAGAAACGGCTCAGAAAGGGATTCAGCTCGGGTTGTTCCAGCAAGGTTTGCGTGCCCAGCCGTTCGGCCAGACGCCGCGACAGGCTGGTCTTGCCCGCGCCGATTGGACCTTCGACAACGATGTAGGGTGCTTGGTGGAGCATGCTCTTAACGATTTCCCTTAGCCGCGAAAAATAAAGTACACCGCGCCCAGCATACAGAGGGCCGCCCAAACATAGTCAAGTTTGAATGGCTGCTGCATATAGAGCATGGCGAAAGGTACGAACACCGACAACGTGACGACTTCCTGAATGATTTTTAGCTGCGCCAACGACAAGGATTGGGCTCCGATCCGATTGGCAGGCACTTGCAGCAGATATTCGAACAGCGCGATGCCCCAGCTGATGAGCGCAGCGACGATCCAAGGCTTGCTCTGCAAATGCTTGAGATGGCCATACCATGCGAATGTCATGAAAATATTGGACGCAATCAGCAGCAAGGTAGTCTGTAACCAGATGGGCATGACTGTTCACTCGACGATGCGAGAGACGGCTTGGTTTTTGACCGCCGCAAGCAAATCGCGTACGGCGCCTTTTCCCGGAATGATCAGATCGGGTGCGATTTCATTTAGCGGCAATAGTACGAAGGCGCGCTCGTGCATACGCGGATGCGGTATTTGTAAACCAGGCTGGTCGATAATGCGATCGACATAGAGTAGCAAGTCGAGGTCCAGCGTGCGAGGGGCGTTTTGATGTGTGCGCACTCGACCGAAAAGCTTTTCTATGGCCAGCAAGTTTTCCAGCAGCAGATGCGGGCCGAACGCCGTGGCAATTTCCACGACGGCGTTTATGTAATCGGGCTGATCGGTAACGCCGATGGGTGTGCTGAGATACAGCGAAGACTGCGCCTTGATGGCGCAATGCGGCTGCTGGCCCAACGTGGCGATAGCGGCACGTACGGTGGCGATCGGATCGCCGAGATTTGAGCCGACGCCAATCCAGGCGCTGTATTTGGTGAAGATCATTCGGGCGTACCGCCATTGTCGGCGTCTAGCTCTGCCGCAACACTGGCTGTTGCCTCCGCTGTTGATTTACGGCGAGGCCGGCGGCGGCGCTTTTTGGCACCATCGCGGCTTTCCGGTTCTAGCATCGTTGCGCGCTCATCGGTGTTCACGTTGGCAAAACGATCCCACCAGTCCGGTAATGCCATTGGAATTTCGCCGCTCTCTGCGCGCAAACGCAGGAAATCATAGCCCGCACGAAATCGCTGCTGTTCCAACAGTCGGTACGGTGCTTTTCCGCTGCGTTTTTCAAAGCGCGGTTGCAGCGCCCAGATTTCCGTAATGTCGCTCGAAATCCTGCGTGTGATGGCGAGCTTCTCCGCCTGCGTGTCCAGCACTTCGCTCATGGCCGAAAACAGCGCGGGATGTGATGGTTCATTGTTTGCAAGGCGCGAGTTCCAGTTGGCCAGCACTTCATGCCACAGCAAGGTGGCGAACAAGAAGCCGACCGAAATGGGTTTGCCTGCGCGCACCCTGGCGTCGGTATTTTCCAGCGATAGCCATACGAAGCGTTCGCCCATCGGTTGATCAAGGATGACATCCAGCATTGGCAGCAGTCCTTGATGTAGACCTTCAGCTACCAGTTGTTTCAAACATTTTACGGCGTGACCGCTGGTGAGAAGTTTGAGCATTTCGTCGAACAGACGCGCTGTTGGCACGTTCTCCAGCAGGTCGGCCATTTCTCGAATGGGTTTGCTCGTTGCAGGATCGATGACCAAGTCCAGCTTGGAGGCCAAACGAACTGCACGCAGCATGCGGATTGGATCTTCGCGATAACGCTGGCATGGGTCGCCGATGACGCGCATGGTTTTTTTCTTTAGATCCGCCACGCCGTCATGATAATCAATGACCGTCTCGTCACTGGGATCGTAATACAGCGCATTGACGGTGAAGTCGCGTCGCGTCGCGTCTTCTGCGATAGTGCCCCACACATTATCGTGAAGCACGCGGCCGTGCTCGTCGGTTTCCGTTTCTTGCGAATGCATGGCGCGAAAGGTCGATACCTCTATGGTCTCAGGCCCGCTCATTACATGCACGATGCGAAAGCGCCGGCCGATAATGCGCGAGCGACGGAACAAATCCCGGACTTGATCCGGGGTGGCGTTGGTGGCGACGTCGAAATCTTTCGGCTTGATGCCGGCGATCAGATCGCGCACTGCACCGCCAACGACGTAGGCTTTATAACCATGCTCTTGCAGCACGGAACATACCTTGCGCGATGCCGGCGAGATGTCTTCGCGATGAATGCCATGCTGTTTGACAGCGATGACGGCGTGTTCGATAGACGCTTGAGCGGGCGTGAGCTTGGCGCGGGTAAAGACTCGGCGCAGCAGTTTTCGAATCATTATTTGCGAGTGGCATCCGAAAAGAATGCCTGGAAAATTGGCCGTGACTGTCTAGGAACTCATTGAACTGCGAGCTGCGTGAAAGTCGAAAGTATACCTCACGCATTACGCAGGCTGATGATGGGCCAACCGAGCTTCCTAGCATGGTCGCGCAATGTATCGTCCGGGTCGACTGCCACGGGATGATTCACCTTGAGCAGTAGGGGAAGATCGTTGAGCGAATCGCTATAAAAGTAGCTGTACTCGAAACTTTGCCAATTCAGCGCCATCGATTCCAGCCAGCTTTCGACGCCTGCGACCTTGCCTTCGCGGAACGCCGGCGTGCCGCGCGGCTTTCCGGTGAACACGCCGTTTTCCTGCGCGGGAACTGTCGCAATCAGATGCTGTACGCCAAACAGGCGGGCGATGGGCGCGGTGACGAAGGCATTCGTGGCGGTGACGATTGCGCACAAATTGCCCGCCTCGATGTGTTTGCGCACCAGCAGCTTCCCTTGCGCCGTCATCATCGGCTCAATGCGATCGCGCAGGAATTCGGCATGCAGCGCATCGAGTTGAGGACGGGGCATCGCGGCCAACGGTGCCAGCACAAATTCAAGAAAGGCGTTGATATCGAGCGTTCCGGCCTTGTAATGAGCAAAGAATGCATCATTGCATCTTTCGTATTCATCGCGCTCGACGACGCCACGGTCGCAGAGAA
>DASUGV010000377.1:0-5857 GCA_036273835.1 Rhodocyclaceae bacterium | reverse complement strand
GGTTCGATCCCTATGATCCCAAAACCGGCATTTGCGGTAGAGGCGGCCGCGTGAAGCACATAGGTTGATCGCTGAAAATGACAAAGACATTTCTCTCGATCGCTTCAGCGCTAATATCCTATTAAACCGGTAACCGCAACTCGCGCAGCGACGTGCGCAATTTATCGGCACCAAGAAAATGCACGGTATGCATGCCAAGTTCCTGTGCAGTCAGGATATTGGGCAAACTATCGTCGATGAATATCGCGGCTTCGGGCTGAATCGCATAACGCTCGAACAGCACGCGATAGATCGCCGGATCCGGCTTGATCAATCGCTCGCGCCCGGATACAACGATGCCTGCAAACTCCCATAGAAAATCATAACGATGCTGTGCGCGGAGAAACAGCTCGTCGGGGAAATTGGTCAGCGCATAGACGCGCAAGCCCGCTCTCTTGAGTTCATGCAATAACGCGACCGACCCTTCGATCGGGCCGCCGATGGTTTCATCCCAACGTTCATAGTGAGCGCGGATCAAATTCTCGTATTGCGGAAACAGGGCGATGCGATCTGAAATGGCTTCCGCGCAGCTGCGCCCCGCATCCTGTTGACCATGCCAACTCATCGGGCAGACGTCGCGCAGAAAGGCTTCCATCTCTGCCTCATCAGCGATCAGCTTGCGATACAGGTAACGCCGATCCCAATCGAGCAGCACATTGCCGATGTCGAACACGACTGTGTCGATAGGTTTGCTCATCGTGTGCCGCGCCTGCGTACGCATTCGACATAAGCTTCCGCATCGAGCTGCCGTCCCGAACGCTGCGCCTGCCAGATCGTTTCACCGAGGCATTCCAATACGTCATGTAGTGCCGTATGACGATCGCCGTGATGATGCGCAAGACAAGCGTCGTAGGCTGCGCGCAATCCTGGTGGTTGGTCGATGGACAGTTGCTCGTGGATCGCCAGATGCAATGACAAATGCAAGAACGGATTGATCTGTCCATCCTCCGGCGCAAAGTCGCGCTCGACCGCATCGGCATCTTCCAGCAAGGCATGGTATTCCGGATGCATCGCGATCAGCTCAGCCGCGACATCTTCAAGCGGCGTCAGCGGTGTCCTGTCTCGATGCTTGCGCCAGGCATCGATCAGAAAAGTGCGCGCCTGATCGCGGGATGGATTGAACATCTAATGTCCTGTTCGAATTCTGAAAATTTTATTGGTAGGCACCACTGTATCGCGACACGGACGTCACTCCCACAACGGCTCGCTGCAATTCGTGGGAGCGACGTCCACATCGCGATAACGCCTACACCGTCTTGTCCGCATACTGGCACAAGTCGCGCACGATGCATTCGCCGCACTTCGGCTTGCGCGCGACGCACACGTAGCGGCCGTGCAGAATCAACCAATGATGCGCGTCGATCAAGTACTCCTTGGGCACGCGTTTGAGCAGCGCTTGTTCCACCGCCAGCACATCTTTTCCCGGCGCAAGTCCCATGCGATTCGCCACGCGAAAGATGTGCGTGTCGACCGCCATGACCGGCTCGCGCCAGATCGAATTGAGCACCACGCTGGCCGTCTTGCGGCCGACACCCGGCAGCGCCTCCAGCGCTTCACGGTTACGCGGCACTTCGCCATTATGATATTCGAGTAATTGCCGCGACAGCATCGCTACGTTCTTCGCCTTGTTGCGATACAGCCCGATGGTCTTGATGTATTCGGAGATGCCCGCTTCGCCCAATGTCGCCATCGCCTCCGGCGTCGGCGCGGCAGCGAACAGCGGGCGCGTAGCGAGATTCACCCCTTTGTCGGTCGCTTGCGCCGACAACACGACGGCGACCAGCAATTGAAACGGCGTTTCGTATTTCAGTTCGGTGACCGGATGAGGATTTACTTTATGCCAGCGGCGAAAGGCTTCCGCAATCTCGGCTTTGGTCATTAGACGTGGCATTTAATTCAACTCTATATTCAGACGTCATTCCCGCGAAGGCGGGAATCCACTTTCACGAATCGGCTGCATCGAGGTCCATCCATGTAGATTCCCGCCTTCGCGGGAATGACGAAGTGGGCACCGCGTGCCCACGTGTAAATTATTCCATGGAAAAGCCCGTGGGCACACTGTATCCGCCCTACATTCTCTGCACGAACGCTTCTCGTAACCCGTCGTGCGAAATTCTACCGTTCGCCCCGAGTGCCCGCGTAGCGGATGTATCGAGGGGTGGGTGGAGTAGGGTGAGCACGGTGTGCCCACGCGTTCTTCCACGGAATAATTTCTGTGTGGGTACGCGTGCTCACCCTACATCCTCGGCACGAACATTTCTCGTAAGCCGTGCGAAACTCTGCCGTTCGCCCCGAGTGCCCCCGCAGCGGGTGTATCGAGGGGTGGGTTCGCGCTTCCGAATTTTCAAGCGGGCTGCGCCGAAGGCAAAGGCACAGCAGGCGCGCGCTTTGCCGCGCGCGCATCCAACCAATTCTTGCCCGCGATCAGACAACCCAAAGTAACGAACGCACCTGGCGGCAAGATGGCGATCAAAAATCCAGGATATTCGGACGGCATAATGTGAATGGCGGACGCGCTCGGAACAATCATCTCGATGCCATTGAACACCGCGCCCGTGCCGACAATCTCGCGCACGCTGCCCAGCACGGCCAGCACCAGCACCAAGCCCATGCCCATCGCCGCGCCGTCCACGAACGAAGACAGCGGTCCGTTCTTCGCGGCAAAAGCCTCGACGCGCGCCAGCACGATGCAGTTGGTGACGATCAGCGGAATGAAGATGCCCAGCACCAGATACAGCGAATGCAACCACGCGTTGAAAGCCAGATCGATCATCGTCACCAGCGACGCGATGACGAGAATGAAAACGGGTATGCGGATTTCATAAGGAATCAGATTACGCAGCGCCGCCACCACCGCATTGGAAAGCCCCATCACCAGCGTTGTCGCCAACCCGAGGCTGACCGCATTCACGAAGCTGGTCGACACGGCGAGGATTGGGCACATGCCTAGCAATTGGACTAACCCGGTGTTCTGTTTCCAGATGCCGTTGTGTGTGATGTCGCGAAGCATTGGTGTGGTCATGGTGTGGTATTTCAAAAAATCATGGGTCTGGAGTCCAGGGTTCGTATCATAGTAGATACGGGTTGCGCGGTGTCGCTAGCGGAACGTGAACCCATCTGAACGTTCGCGTCAACGTGTGTGGGAATGTTGTTACTAAAGCAAAGGGCTGCTTTACACGCGTCCGTCTCACGCGCCAGTTAGACCTGAACACCAAATTTATCTCCGACCATTGTCGAAACTGACTTCAAATAGCCCGTCATGCTTTCGGTTACTAACTCTACTTCTTCGGGAGTAAATTGCACTACCTCACCGGACAGAAGCTTCGCTTTCACTCGGCGTGGTGCGGCTCCAGAAACTTGACGAACAGTTTGGTCACTGACCACTCCTCCCGCATGAACGATTGCGTGCCGATAGGCTTGTCCAAGGATGATGTCATTTACCGCTTGGTCTTTCTGGATTTCGATCTCAAGATAAGTCTTGAACGCGCGAGCAATACTCTTCATGTCTTGAAAACTGATGTCCTTGGATTGGATGAGAAAGTCAGGCGCCACCTCGCGTACCGCGAAGTCGACATCCTTCAAATCCCGAAGGGTCAATCGAAACTCTTCCCGCAATACCGGTGACTCTGGTTGGGCCTCAAGTGCATGGCCAATTCCTCGGCGTAGTAGGTCATGCACCGAGGATGCAAAATATGAAACAACTAGGACTAGAGCCTGGTTAAATATGGTTTGGTAGCGAGGGCGCAAGGAGTCATGTTCCCGGATACCCTCCAATATCTGCAAAGTACGCTGAGCTGTCAGTTGAGGATTGTCGAGCTTATGGTGACGAACCAACTTGTCGCACAGTTCCCTTACGTTGGTAATCGCGATATCAAGGACCTCTCGATCAAACTCCATCAGCTTGCGCACTGATGAGACGTGATCCTCGAAAGTCTGAACAATCGACACCATTGATGAAGGTCTAACGCCGAGCTAATTGCCCCACAGGGTCGGGGCTGAGTGACAAGTTAGGAATATGTAGCATGTGAGAAATTACCCAACAGGCGAACAATCATTTTCTTGCACTTCCTTACGTACCCGTTTGTAATATCCATCTGACATAAGAAGTCCAAAATCGTCGCCGCATTTCTCCCCATTCTGATGCACGGTAGCATGGCCGGAAGTTACGTGAACGCGAATATTGCACATCTCACTCTCATGATGCAGCACGCCGTTATTGACTAGTGACGAAAAGCTCACGCCGTCCATTCTCGCGTTAAAGCATTCCTTGGAAGGACAATAAGAGGTGAAAATCTCCACATTAAAAATGCCATTTGGCTTAGGTTTAATACATAACTGGCGGACCACATGACCTTCCTTTGTAAGTGACTCATAATAACCAGAAATGTCGGCAGCAGACGCTGCAGATGCTCCAAGGGCGATAAGCAAGACGATGAAATTCTGCATTAAAGTTTCTAACTATTTATGCGGGGGGCGCAATTTTTTTGCATAGCTAACGGGGTGCGCCATACCTCCCGAAAGGTAATTTTCTTGAGCGCCGCTGGTGGACAGTGTCTGCGGTATTCCCTGAATTCCTTTGTAATAAAGTTTGGGAGATTGCTATTTGAATAATTTGTTTTCATTGACATTGGCATAATTTACCGCCTTCGCCACCGCATTCACCACCGCCCGTGGCGAAATCGTGGCGCCGGTCATGTAGTCAAAATCTCCACCATCCTTTTTCACCTTCCAGCGTTCGAGTGGAAGCGTGGCCAGCGACCTGCCGTCGAATTGCGTGATCCATGGGTGCGACTTATTCTTGTCTTTCTTCGGGTCGATGTAGTCGCCCAGGCCGGGTGTTTCGCGGTGCTGCGTGACGCGCACGCCGCTGACCGTGCCGTCGACTTTGATGGCGATGATGAGATCGATGCGGCCGCTGTAGCCGTCGGGCGCGACGGCTTCCATCACGATTGCGGCGGGTTGGCCGTTCTTGCGGGCGCGATAGACGGTGCCGCCGGCGTCGAGCCCGAGTTCGGGCGTGGGTCCGAGCTTGAGCGTGTCCTGCAATAGCTTGTTGTCATAACTGTCGGGCGGCAGCACATCGTTGATGAGGCGCAGCTTTTCTTCTTCGGCGCTTTTGTCGATGTCCGGCTTGGTGGTCATGTAGATGCCCGCCATCATGGCTGTGAAGGCGAGGGTGAAGATCACCATCATGGCGGCGGTGCTGAACGACAGTCCGAGTGCGGTGGGCTGTTTCATTTCTTGTGTCCGAACACGGGCGGTTGTGTCTGCATGTCGATCAGCGGCACGCACAGGTTCATCAGCAAGGTGGCGAAAGCGATGCCGTCCGGGAAGGCGCCGAATACGCGGATCAGATAGGTGAGCAGCGCGGCGCCGACGGCGAAAATCAGTTTGCCGCGCGGCGTGGTGGCGCCCGACACGGGATCGGTGAGAATGAAAAATGCGCCCAGCATAGTGCCGCCGGTTGCAAGATGAACGAGCGGCGAGGCGTAATGGCCGCCGTTGGCGAGCCAAAATGCGCCGGCAATAACTGCGATACCGCCAATAAATGCCGTTGGAATATGCCAGGTGATGATGCGTTGTTGCCACAACCACAAACCGCCGAGCAGATAACCGGCGACGATCCACTCCCAGCCTTTGCCGCCGACCGCGCCGAAGGCATTGCCGGAGACGATCTGCGACACATCGACACCGCTGGCGCGTAAGCCAGTGCGTAGCGCGTCCAACGGTGTCGCACTGGTGATGGCGTCGAGCATGCGCTCGCCGCCGAAGATTAGCTTGATCTGCGCCGTGCTGTCGAGATGCATGGAGGGCCACT
>DASUGV010000376.1:0-3383 GCA_036273835.1 Rhodocyclaceae bacterium | reverse complement strand
AGCGAGTGATAGCGCGTCGCAGTAAAGGGTTGTGGCAAATCTTTGAATACGCCAACGTTGGCATGCTCGATCGGCGAAGTCTTGCCGTGCATCAGTTCTTTGGCATGCACAATCTTGCCACCGAAAGCCGCGCCGATCCCTTGATGCCCAAGGCATACGCCGAGAATGGGCAGCTTGCCTGCGAAGTGTTTGATCGCCGCCACGGAAACGCCCGCCTCATTCGGAGAACAAGGTCCTGGCGAGATGACGATGCGTTCGGGCTTGAGCGCTTCGATTTCCTGAATCGTGATCTCGTCGTTGCGATAGACGCGCACATCGGCACCCAGTTCGCCGAGATACTGCACGATGTTGTAAGTGAAGCTATCGTAGTTGTCGATCATCAGTAGCATGATTCAGCCCTCGAACCCTTCTTCGACCAATTCGGCCGCGCGCAGCATGGCGCGCGCCTTTGCTTCGGTCTCTTTCCATTCCATTTCGGGTACCGAGTCGGCAACAACACCCGCGGCGGCCTGCACGTACAGCACCTGATCCTTGATAATCCCAGTTCGTATGGCGATGGCCACGTCCATGTCACCGGCATAACTCAGATAACCGCAGGCACCACCGTAAATGCCACGCTTGACGGGTTCCAGTTCGTCGATGATTTCCATGGCCCGTACTTTGGGTGCGCCGGTCAGCGTGCCGGCCGGAAAAGTCGCGCGTAGCACGTTAAGATTGCTCATGCCTTCTTGCAGGATGCCTTCGACATTGCTAACAATGTGCATGACATGTGAGTAACGTTCAACAACGAAAGCATCCGTCACTTTGACGCTGCCGGTTTTTGCGATGCGACCGATGTCGTTGCGCGCCAGATCGATCAGCATCAAATGTTCCGCACGTTCTTTCGGATCGGCCAGCAGTTCCAGTTCGGCAGCCTTGTCGAGTTCCGGCGTAGCACCGCGCGGACGCGTGCCTGCGAGCGGGCGGATCGTAATTTTCTGGCCTTCCTGCGTGCGTTCCTGCCGCACCAGAATTTCCGGCGAAGCACCAACGATATGAAAATCGCCGAGGTTGTAGAAGTACATGTAGGGCGACGGATTTAACCTGCGCAGCGCGCGATACAAACTCAGCGGCGATTCGGTAAAACGTTTGGACAAACGCTGTCCGATCTGCACTTGCATCATGTCGCCATCGGCGATGTAGTCCTTGGCTTTGAGAACAGCTGCAATGTAGTCGTCTTTTGCAAAATCGCGCTGAATTGGATGCGAAGTGCTACGCCCAACCTTCGGAACCAAAACACCCGTATTGAGCCGTTCGGCCAACTGGCGCAAGCGGCGTTGGGCATTGTTGTAAGCATCGGTTTGCGTGGGATCGGCGTAGACAATCAAACTCAGGCGTCCAGCCAGATTGTCGATGACTGCAAGTTCTTCGCATTGCAACAACAGCAGATCCGGTGTGTCGATCCCGCCGGCCTTCTGCGTCTTGGCAAGTTTCGGTTCGATGTAGCGCACCGCGTCGTAACCGAAGTAGCCGGCCAGTCCGCCGCAAAAACGCGGCAGTCCCGGACGGAGCGCAACCTTGAAACGCTTTTGGTATTCGGCGATGAAATCTAGCGGATTACCGTTATGCGTTTCGACTATGCGGCCTTCGCTGACCACTTCGGTTTTGAAACCAGTTGCGCGCAGCAACGTTCTGGACGGCAGGCCAATGATGGAATAGCGGCCGAAGCGTTCGCCGCCCTGCACAGATTCGAGCAGATAGGTGTAGGGCTCGTTAGCCAGCTTGAGATAGATCGACAGCGGCGTGTCGAGGTCGGCGAAGGTATCGAGCGTCACCGGGATACGGTTGTAGCCCTGCTCGGCCAGCGCCTGGAATTCGGATTCAATCATGACAACTCCAAAAGCATATTCATTCGAAAGGTGAGTTTGCTCGATACAGACGACTAGCAAACTCTGGGCGACTCACCGTTTACTCCAGTGGTCAGCCCGGCAACGTGCGAAGCGCTAACGCACACGCCATGAGTACCCGATGGGTTGCCAGCGCTGCGCGGCGGCACCATTCGGGTCTAACTCCTTAACGAGAAACAGGCTCTTGTCAGTCACGGAAAAATTTATTTCGTAAATACGTTACAAGCGACGAACCGCGAGTCGAGGCAAGTGCGTCGATGCAATCTGGCAACTCGGCGAAACTGGATACTAACCCGTCGCATTTGATGGTGTCCACCGGTTGGCTTTCGCTATAACCATAGGTGACCAGCAACACGGGAATGCCGGCTGCCTGCGCGGCCTGCGCGTCGATGATGGAATCGCCGACCATGATTGTTTCCCTGACCGACACACCGAGCAATTTGCAAGCATGTAGCAAAGGTTGCGGAGCGGGTTTTTTTTGTGGAAGCGTATCGCCGCTGACGACACATTCGAAGTACCGCGAAAGCTTCATCAGCGCCAGTAGCGGTCCGGTAAAGGCGATCGATTTGTTGGTGACGCAGGCCATCAGCACGCCACGCTTTTGCAGTGTCTTCAAGGTCTCGATAACATCAGGATAGACCTTCGACTTCACACCATTGACCGCCGAATAATGGCGCGCGAAAACGCTCATCGCGTGATCCAATTCATCGCGAGTCTTCGGTGCGCGATCTTGCGTCAACGTCTGTTCGACCAGATATGCAAAACCTTTGCCGACAAAACGCTTGATTTCCTTTCCGCTGCGCGTGGGCTCGCCTAATTCATTCAGCATACGGCGAGTCGCTTCGAGCAGGTCGGGAATGGAATCGACGAGAGTGCCGTCGAGGTCGAACAGAACAGCTTTGATAGTCATCTGAAAAAATAGTTATTTGTCATAGGTGGACAAAACTAATCGCCGTCATTTCCGCTTTTGCGCACTACTATCCGTAATAATCAAACCAGCCGCTGCGTCACTCGGGGCACTTGCCTCGACTTGGCCTGTCCTGAGCTTGTCGAAGGGGCGCCGCGCGTCACCCGGCACGAACGGTTTTGGTGAATTGTTATACAAATTTCTGCCGTTCACCCCGAGTACCCGCGCAGCGGGTGTATCGAGGGGTGGGGTTCGTTCAGAGATATGCCGCAGGTCGAGTCATGTTCGTCATCGAACTACGCAATATCTCGTATCAAAAGGATTCGCGCAATTCCTGAAAAATTATTATGGACAGCAGTGCGCTTTCGCCGGAGTGACGGCTTATTTGAATTTCCCAGCTCAACGATACCCGCTCAACTGCCGCCAAACCAATTGTATCCCTGGTCTTCCCAATACCCGCCAGGATACGTGTTGGTGACGAAGATGGACATGATGTGCTTGGGATTCTTGTAACCGAGCTTGGTCGGCATGCGCAATTTCATCGGATAGCCATACTTGGTTGGAAGCGTCTGTCCGTCATAGGTGAAGGT
>DASUGV010000375.1:0-10887 GCA_036273835.1 Rhodocyclaceae bacterium | reverse complement strand
GAATGAATTTCGCGTTCGATGACGATGTTTACCGCTGTTGCGTTGGGTGTCACTGGTGAAGAAGAACCTTCCATGTCTCCTGAGTCCGCGATGGCGCCGCCGGATTTTGAAATGCGTGCGACGACCATCACTTTCTCGGGTAACGTTGTCTGCCCGAGCATCAGCGGCGAGTTGGAGAAATCGAAATTCAAAGGCAGATCGCTGACATGAAAGCGCATCGCTGCTAACGGCGGTCCACCTGCTACGGGTCGTACGAAGACGAATAGAACATCGCTCGGAGAAGCCTTGTTTCTAAGTTGCTCAGTGAGCGTGACCCGACCATGCAATTTGAGTAAGCCCGTTTGCGGCGAAGCGTCGGCGACTTTGGCGTTCGTAGCCGTTCCATTCTCCCGCGCGCGCGCTTCGGCAATGTTCCCCTGAATCGCTTGTACCATCTCGCTGTTGCCATCGCTACCGATGCGAGTCAGCACATTCTGCCAATCGCTGATGGCTTGCTTGTAATCTTCGCGTTCAAAGGCCGCAGAGCCGGCAAGCGCCAATGCTTTTTCGTTGTCGGGCGAAAGTTTCAGTGCTTGCGCGACCAATTCTTCCGGCTTGCCAGCCATTTTCCCCTGGGCACTGGCGAGCGCATTGGCCCAGTCGGCATAAATTTGCGCGTCATTCGGCTTTTGCTTGGCGAGCTGCGCAAAGACATCCGCCGCGTCTGCAAAACGCTCCAGCAGCATATAACTCTGGCCGAGTTTCTGTGCGCCTTCCAGATCCTCAGGATGAGTCTTGACGTGCTCCGCTAGCCGCGCCACCAGCGCATCGATTTGAGCTGGCGTTATCTGCCTTGCCGTTTGCGGGTTAACTTTACTTGCGTCGACGGCTGTGGGGTTACCGAGGATCAAATACAGCCCAACGACCAGCATCGGCAAAGCAGCCGAGAGGAATACTGCCCAACCGGGAACCGGTTTTGCGCGAATGGTCGATGCCATGCCATTGGCATCAATGTCGGAGATCGTCCGTTGTTCCAGCTCTTCGAGACTACGCACATACGTAGCCTCGTCGATTTGCCCCGCACCGTGTTCCGCTTCCAACTCAGCTTTCTGTCCACGCAGCACAGCGAGTGCGGCAACCGTTTCTTCGTCCGTCAAATTGTTGCCGCGCAAAAGCGGCGGCACCAGAACGATCAGCGTAATGATTACTAGCAGGATTGCCAGCAACAGGAAGATCGTCATGAATGAACCTCTGATGCGTCATCGTGTGTGTTCAAGAGTTCTTTGGCTCGCGCCCGATCTGTATCGTTCAAGCGGGCAGACGGTTGCTTTTTTCGTTGCTGGCTTGTCCACGCGAAACTGCCAATGGCGAGCACCATCAATGCGAACGGCCCCATCCAAAGCAACAACGTGATCGCTTTGAGCGGCGGGTCGTACAGCACGAAATCGCCATAGCGTGTCACCATGAAATCTACAATTTCCTTGTCCGTCTTTCCCGCCTGCAGTTGCTCGCGCACTTGGCGCCGCAAATCGTTTGCGAGATCGGCTGTCGATTCTGCAATGGACTGATTCTGGCAAACCAGGCAACGTAAATTGGACGTAATGCGTATGACTTGAGCATCCAGTGCGGCATCGCCGGGTTGCGTCGCCGCATGCGACGATAATGCAATTGTCATTAGCAGCATCAGCAGGCCGTGTTTGAATGCCTCAACTCGCATGCTGCAGTTCCTGGATTTTTGGGATAAGCACTTCGTTCAATACTTTTTCTGTGACCGGACCAATCTGCTTGTAACGGATACGCCCGGTGCGGTCGATCAGGAAGCTTTCCGGCACGCCATAGACGCCATAGTCGATGCCCACGCGTCCGTCGCTATCGGCAATCGAAATCGTGTAAGGATTGCCGCTGGCTTTCAGCCAAGCCAAGCCGTCTTCGCGTTGATCCTTGTAATTCAATCCTATGACCGGCAACAGTTTGCGCTGCGCCAGATCGAGCAATACGGAATGTTCTTCGCGGCACGCCACGCACCAAGATGCCCACACGTTAAGCAACCAGACTTGTCCTTTCATATCTTTCAAGGCAAGAGACTTGTCGGGCGCTTGCAATTGCGTCAATTTGAAATCGGGGGCCGGCTTGTCGATCAATGGCGAAGGGACTTCGTGCGGATCGCGCGTCAGGCCAATTGCCAGAAAGGCGACGAGCACGAGAAACAATGCCAGCGGCACGAGCGCTTTCGCTTTCATGGTTTTACCTCACGCCGCCGCAACTGCCGCGGCCGCCTTGGCCGCATGCCGTTCTGCCAGTCGGCGGTAGCGCTTGTCCATGGCGGCGAGCATGCCGCCGAATGCCATCATCATGCTACCGAACCATATCCAGCTTACGAAAGGTTTGTAGTAGAGGCGCACTATCCATCCGTCATTGGCGACAGGGTCGCCCAAGGACACGTAGACATCGCGGAAAAGACCCGTGTCGATCGATGCATTGGTGGTGGGCGTTTGATCCGCCGTGTAGATACGTTTTTCCGGGTACAGGGTGCTGATCGGTATGCCATCACGTTTGAGTTCGACGCGCGCACGCGATGCCGTGTAATTAGGACCATGCACATCTTCGACCGATCGCAGCACAAAGCTGTATCCTGCCATGGTGGTCGTTTCGCCCACCTGCATTTTCACATCGGCACTCGCTTCAAGACTTTTCACCATCGTCACACCGATAATGAAGAACCCGATGCCCAGGTGTGCAAACCACATTCCCCACCATGCCAATGGAATGCCACGCAGCCGGGTGAAATAACTTGTTGATGGACGCTCGGCCAAACGTTCGCGCAGCAGCATTGCACTCGCGATCAACACCCAGAACGCGAGGGCAAGACCCAATGCGCTACGCCAACTCAATGCACCCATTGCCCAAGCGACGAGACTGCCGACGATCAAACTTGCGACCAAACCGGGTAGCACTTTGCGCAGGAACGGAGGCAAAGGATGGCCCTTCCAGCGCAGGAATGGCGCCGCTGCCATGAGCACCACCACAGGCGTCATCAGCGGAACGAAAATCGCTTCGAAGTAGGGAGGTCCAACCGAAATTTTTCCGAGATTGAGTGCGTCGAGAGCAAGCGGGTAAAGCGTACCGAGCAGTACCGAAGCAGCGACGACCGCCAACAGCATATTGTTGGTCAGCAATGCCGTATCGCGCGAAATGACATCGAAGCTGCCGCCACCGCTCAGCTTCGCGGCGCGCCACGCAAACAGCAGCAATGAACCGCCGATCACAAATACGAGAAGTGCGAGTATGAAAACACCGCGACGCGGATCGACTGCAAAAGCATGCACGGACGTGAGTACGCCGGAGCGAACGAGGAAGGTACCGAGCAGCGAGAGGGAAAAAGCGCCGATCGCCAGCAACACGGTCCAACTGCGGAAAGCGCCGCGCTTTTCGGTGACCGACAAGGAATGGATGAGTGCCGTGCCAACCAACCACGGCATGAAGGATGCATTTTCTACTGGATCCCAAAACCACCAACCACCCCAACCCAGCACGTGATAGGCCCAGCCCGAGCCGAGCGTGATGCCCACGGTGAGAAAAGCCCAGGCTGCCAGTGTCCATGGCCTCGACCAGCGCGCCCAAGCCGCATCGAGCCGGCCCGAGAGCAAGGCGGCGATCGCGAAAGCGAATGCCACGGAGAAGCCGACGTAACCCATGTAGAGCATGGGAGGATGAATGATCATCCCTGGGTCTTGCAATAAAGGATTCAAATCCTGACCTTCGAGAGGCGCCGGCAACAATCGCTCGAATGGATTCGACGTAAAAAGAACGAATGCGAGAAAGCCGGTGCTGACCAATCCAAGCACTGCCAGGACGCGCGCAACGAAAGTTTCGGGTAAGCGAAAAGAAAACGAAACGGCGAGAATCCATCCGCTCAGTAGCAGCGCCCACAACAGCAGCGAACCTTCGTGACTTCCCCAAACCGCGGTGATGCGATAGTAGAGTGGTAATGCGGTATTGGAATGCGAGGCGACATACAGCACCGAGAAATCATTGACGATGAATGAATATGTCAAACACATGAACGCCAGCATCACAAATCCGAACAGGCAGCGCGCAGCGGGCCGTGCAACCATCATCAACGCCGCATTACCCTGGTGAGCGCCGATCAGCGGCAGGACACCCATCACCAGCGCGACGCAGAGTGCGAGTATCAAGGCGATTTGTCCGAGTTCAGGAATCATTTGTCATACCGATGAAAATTGCCGGGTGGATTTTCTAAATGACTAACGTGCGCAATACCATTCAGGGCCGTAGCGTTTTAGCAGCTTGACGCGCCTTGTCAATGGCGTCTTTGGCTTCGGGGGGCATGTAGTTTTCGTCGTGCTTAGCCAATACTTCGCTGGCAGTGAACGTACCATCGGGACCGAGCTTTCCCTGCATGACCGCGCCGCGTCCTTCGCGGAACAGATCCGGCAGCGCTCCTTTGTATGTCACCCGCACGCTCTTGGCCGTATCGGTCACCATAAAATGTACGGTTACCCCATCGGCTTCACGCCGCAATGAACCTGTTTCAACGAGACCGCCAATCCGTAGATTACGCCCCTGCGGAATTTTGCCTGCGGCAATCTCGCTAGGCGTGTGAAAAAAAACCAGATTTTCTTGGAAGGCATTCAGTACCAAGGTTACGGCACTGCCGAATAAAAGTACTGCCACGACAATCCATGCAAGACGCTTGTGACGTGCTTTCATGCACTGGACTCCATATCGGCTTTCGAGGCCGGCTTTATCGACGTTGGTTTTATTTCTAGCTGCTGAAGACGCCAAAGACGATAGACAAGTTCCCGGCTCTGCCGGAAAAGAAGCCACACTTCCGCAGCGATCAGCACGAATGTCACGCCGTAGGCGCCCCAAACGAACGGCGCGAAGCCGCCCATTGCGAGAAATTCGCCAACCGAATGCCAGCTCATGTCTCGCCCCCGGCCCGTGCAATGCGCGCCATTGCCCAATCGGCGTGACGCTCGCGCTGCAACATGATTCCGCGCACTCGCGTCAGGCTGATGGCAACGGCATACGCCCATGATGCCAACATCATTAATAACATGGCGCTCTCGATCGCTGGAGCTACGTTGGAAGAGCTTGCCATGAAGGACGAACCTTGATGCAGCGTATTCCACCATTGCACGGAGAAATAAATGATGGGGACATTCACGGCACCGACGAGCGCGATAATTGCACCGGCCTTGTCGGCGCGGCGTGGATCTTCGATGGCGTGCGTTAAAGCGATAAACCCGAAGTAGAGAAACTGCAGTAGCAATTGCGAGGTGAGACGCGCATCCCACACCCAGTAAGTACCCCAGGTCGGGCGTCCCCACAATGAACCGGACCACAGCGCAATGGCGCAGAACAGCGCACCCGTCGGTGCCAAGGCCTGCGCCATCATGAATGACAGCCGTGTGCCAAACACCAATCCTACTGCCGACCAGAAAGCCATCAGCAGATAAATGAACATCGACATCACCGCAGCGGGAACATGGATGAAAATAATGCGATACACCTCGCCTTGCTGCGCATCGGTCGGCGCAACGAAAAATCCCACGTAAAGTCCGGCCATCGTCAGCAGCGCGGCGATCACGCCAAAAACGGGCGCCAGGCGGCCCGCCAAGGGATAAAAGGTTTGCGGTGATGAGTAATAAAAAATATTCATTTTGAATTATCTATTCGTCATTGCAGGGCAGTCGCATGTCGGCGATCGAAACTTGCTTACTCGAGCGAAATGCGCAAAGCGGCAGCGCACGCCCAGGGTGCCAGCGCCAGCGCGGCGAGCAAGCCACCGCCCAATAACAGGAAGTAGGCTTTTATCGCCATTCCGCTTTCATAGGCGTCAGCAGCGCCCGCGCCGAACACCAGCACCGGTACGAACAGCGGAAATACCAGCAAGGCCAGCAAGCTGCCAGCGCCACGCAGACCCAAGGTCAGCGCCGCACCGATTGCGCCGATCAGCGACACGATGGGTGTGCCCACCAGCAAACTCGCCGTCAGTACTTGCGTAGCACTTGCGTCCAAGCCATACATCAATCCAAGCAGTGGCGCCACGATAACGAGCGGCAAACTGGTACACAGCCAATGCGCCGCTATTTTAGCCGTTACCCACACGACTGGCGGATCCGATGATAACTGTAGCTGCTCCAATACACCGGATTCGAAATCCTGGCTGAAAAGCCGCGGCAATGCCAGCAGGCTTGCCAAGAGGGAAGCGACCCATACCACGCCTGGTCCAATGGCTTTCAGCTGAGCTGGGTCGGCGCCGATCCCGAAAGGAAACAGGCTGGCGACGATCACAAAAAAAGACAGTGCCACAAGTAAATCGGAGCGGCTGCGCCAGGCCAGCAACATGTCGCGGCGAAGCACAGCGAAAAAAACTGTCACGCTGCGAAGGCCTCCATGCTGAGACTTTCCTGGCGGGCTGCGAAGGCGACTTCCTGGTGAGTGGTGATCACGACACTACCGTTTCGAGCGCAATGTGCATCGAGTGTCGAGGCCAATTCGCCGATGGCGTGTTTGTCCAGCGCAGTAAATGGTTCGTCCAGCAACCACAATGGCCGGTGCGCAGCGAGAAACACGCGTGCCAGCGCAACGCGTCGCCGCTGACCCTGCGACAACACTTTGCATGGCAGTTCCAATTCCCTGTCCAACCCGATGTGCTTCAGGCTATCGATACAGTCGCCGTGAGTGAAGTCGTCACCCGATGCTTGGCAAGCGAAGCGAAGATTTTCAACGGGTGTCAAAAGATCATTCAGTGCGGGCGAGTGTCCCAAATAAAGCAGACGTCCATGAAAGACGTCGCGTTGTTCGGCAATGACTTGTCCATGCCACAATACTGTGCCGGCGTCCGGTTGTGACAGGCCGCAGAGTATGCGTAAGAGACTGGTCTTGCCGCTTCCATTGCGTCCCGTCACTCGCAATAAATGGCCCGCAGGTAAACAGAATTCGAGATGACGGAAAAGGGCCCGATCGCCACGTACGCAGGCAAGCCGTTGGACATCGAGCATGAAGTTTATGGAACAGTGCGGGAAGACTGCGCGATGTTATAGGATCGGCCCGCTTCGGCCAAGAGAGCAGCGGTTTCCAGGAGGACGGATTGCACGCAACGGCTAAACGCGCCTACTGGCGCCGTTTGCGGGCGAAGCCTCCTTGGGTAGAGAGATTGAGCGCAGTGTGGATCAGTGCGGTATGCGAAAACGCCTGTGGAAAATTACCGCGCAGTTCGCGTGCTTGAGGATCGTATTCCTCGGACAAAAGACCTACGTCATTGCAAAGCGATAATAGCCGTTCGAATAGCGCGCAGGCTTCGTCATGCCGCCCTTGTAAAATGTAATTGTCCACGAGCCAGAAGCTGCACGGCAGGAACACGCCTTCTCCGGCGGGCAGGCCGTCCTCCACTTCGTGCGTCAGATAACGGCGCACGAGTCCGTCGACCATCAGTTCCTTTTCGACGGCAGCTATCGTTCCTTTTACACGCGGATCGTCGTGCGGCAAGAAACCAATCAGTGGAATTTGCAACAGGCTGGCATCAAGGAACGGCGTGCCATAGCTCTGTACGAAAGTATTTCGTTTGGCATCGAAGCCTCGCTCGCATACATCGGCGTGTATCTCGCCGCGAATGCGGATCCAGCGATCACGCGGTCCCTTCAAGTTGAATTGATCGATCGACTTGATCGCGCGATCGAAAGCCACCCATGCCATCACTTTGGAATGAGTGAAGTGTTGCCGTTTGCCGCGTATTTCCCAGATGCCTTCGTCGGGTTGGCGCCATAAAGTCTCTAGATGTTTTAGCAATGAAACCTGTATTGCCCAAGCCGCCTCGTCGTTCGGTAAGCCACCTTTGCGTGCCTGATAAAGCGCGTCCATCAGTTCGCCATACACATCGATTTGCAACTGATGAGAAGCCGCGTTGCCAATGCGCACAGGTACGGAGTTTTTGAATCCGCGCAGCCAGGAAATCTCCCATTCTTCCAGCATGCGTTCGCCGCCGATGCCGTACATGATCTGCAGTTGCTCAGGGCTGCCCGCCACTGCGCGCGAAAGCCAGCGGCGCCACGCATCAGCCTCCTCGTAATGGCCGGCCTCCATCAAGATGAGCAGCGTCAAGGTCGCATCGCGTATCCAGCAATAGCGGTAATCCCAATTGCGTATGCCACCAACATGCTCCGGCAGCGACGTGGTGGGGGCCGCCACGATACTGCCCGTCGGCGCATAGGTGAGCGCTTTCAATGTGAGAAGAGAACGCTCTATCGCATCGTGCCAACGAATATTGTCGTCCAGAATATTCGACCATTTCCGCCAATATGCCGTTGTACTATTCAGCGCGGATTCGGCATCCACTGCTTCAGGTACGGATAGGTGCGATGGTCCGTGTGCCAGCACGAAAGCAAAGCGTTCTCCTTCGTTCACGACGAACTGGCTAACCGTCGTCAGATTCTTTCCTTCAAGCGGTACAGGGCTGCGCAGCACAACCATATGCGGTCCCGCGATGGCACACACGCCCGTGTTGTCCTCGAGGCGACGTATCCATGGAACAGTCTTGCCGTAGTCGAAGCGGACGACGAATTCCATTTTCATCGCGACACGCCCGCTTTGCCCCGCGACAATTCGTACGATTTGAGTCGTCGCTTGCCCGATGGGCATGAAGTCGATCAACTTCACGCTGCCTTCGTCCGTCGCAAATTCCGTTTCGACGACAAGTGTGCCGGGACAGTAGCGTCGTTCGATGCGCCTGGAGTGGGTCGGTGCGATCAGCCAATGCCCATTTTCGCGCGTGCCGAGCAACGCTGCGAAGCAAGCCGCCGAGTCGAAACGTGGCCAGCACAGCCAATCGATTGAACCCTCGCGAGAAAGGAGGGCGGATGTACAGCAATCGCCGATCAAGGCGTAGTCCGCTATCTGCATGATTTATTTTTCTGACAGGGCATGACGGATAAGTTGCAACCCGTTATTGCAGATCACTTGCAGCACATAGCGTGCCCAGCGACGGAGGCATTATCAAATTATGTCCATTTGAGCAATGGCTCTTTTGGCGCACGGTCGTGGCTCTTCTGGCGGATAGACTTGGTTACGAATTCATCCGACTCTTACACGTCCGTAGCGCAAAGAGTTACGGATGTCCATTTCGTGCAAACACAAATAGGACCGCAACTGTTTTGATTTTGGCTAATCGCAAAGGAAAAAATATGAGGGTCGGAAAAACTTTCTTGAAATGCTGCCTCGCAGTCGGCGCTTTGTCGCTCTCAACTGCATATGCAACAGGCGGATATCTCAACCTGATGCAAGTATCGGAAAATCTTTATACCACTAACGCGGCATACAACGCATACAACATCAAGTCCATTAACTATTCGATCGAGTTTTACGGAACGAATGGCGGCGTGGGTAGCCCGGCATGGCGCAGCAGCATTGTAAGATACGCGCCGACGGTGTCGTATGCTTATGCGCCGGCTTGGGCGAAGGGCCGGCACGTGTTGGTTCCCGATGTCGCGGATCGCGTCAGCATCGTGAAAGATCCCAATGAATTTTATGCAGACGACATCGGTACGCTGGTGGGCAATTACCTTACGGGCCCATCGACAACGCCTTCTTATCAGTCGATTAACAGTGACTGCGGTGACGAAGTGGATGAGCCGGGCGATCCTGATGGCGCTCAAGAGTCCAGCGGCACCACGAACTGTTTTGCAGGTTTTATCAACAACAATGCAGGCTTGGCCGACAACGCCACGGTCTATGTCACCGTCAACTACCAGGACTACAACAACGCTTGGCATGAAGACACGGTTGCCGCACATCTAAACAGGCCAGGCACGACCTCTGGCGGAGATGTGGTCTGCTTCAATCCCACACGCGTGAGCCAGTGGGTGATGGGAGACGGCATTCTGGTCCCCGGACCTAATTCGCTCCACATGTTAGTCGCCAATAGCGGACTGCCTTGTTGAGTTCTTAGTCGCTGTAGCAGGTCTCCAAACGTTTTTTCTGCCCCATGGTCTCATGGGGCTTTTTTTTGGAGATCACCATGCGTCATTCCAGCGAAAGCTATCAATCATCGTCGCCGTGGGCGGTACGCCAGCGCGCGGCAGCCTGTCCGCGCGTGTCGCAATCGAGTTTGGCAAGAATGTTGGCGACGTGCCGCTTAACTGTATGCGAACTAAGATCAAGATTTTTTGCGATCTGCTTGTTGCTGTCCCCCGCAGCAATGCAAGCTAGTACCTCGAGTTCGCGTGTAGAAAGCGTAACCAAAGACAAATTATTCGAATTTTGCGCTGACATGTCGATGTCATCTGTCACGCGCCATGCTGCCAGGCGAGCAATCAATTCTTGCGTGCGGGGCTGTGCTCGCAGCTCGGCGGGAAGAAGACTCAACAGTCCTTCATGATGCTGCGCCGATTCCATCAACAAGAATCCGATGCAATCTTCCTTGAGCACTTCTTCAAAGACGGGCGCAAATGCTTCCCGCGCCAAGTCTTCTCGTCCACGGCGTTGATAGCAAATTGCTAGACTGCAGCGCGCATCGCCTGTCCACGTTAGCGCTCGTCCCAGGGCTTGCAAGCGCACGGCCTCTTGCAGTACCGCTTCGGCCTCGTCGAAACGCCCGGCTAAAAGTGCAATGCGTCCGCGCAGCAATGCTCGGCAGGTATCGAACATCGGCCACTCGAAGACAGTTCGCTCAGCGGACATCTCAGGCCAGTGCGCCTCAAGGGCCGCTGCGTCCCCAGCCATCCAGCAGTAGTGAGCAAGCACTACGATAGCGAAGCGATGCCACGTACGCGTAAAGCCTTCATCGTTCATTGCCTTGGTGATCTGGAGATTTGTTTCCAGCAGCCGGATTGCCTTGGAAAAATCACCGTGACAGGCAGCCAGTGTGGCGCGCGAACCGTTAGT
>DASUGV010000374.1:0-3443 GCA_036273835.1 Rhodocyclaceae bacterium | reverse complement strand
AAACTAGGTTTGTCGCAGAAGAATACGCGTGGGTGACAATAAAATTATGCCAAATGAATAAAATATAGACAAAGCTCTGTACGAACGTTGGCATGCTAATGTTTCGCGACATCACTATTGATATCGTGGCAAACCTCGTTCACGGACGACATCAAGAATGATATGCGTTGCGATTGATGACATTAAGAGCCTTTGCGCCACATCGATAACTTGCTCCCAAACTCTAAATCTGTAGCCGCAGCTCATTGGCAATGCCTTAACGTGGTTTTATTGAGCAAGTTCGCGGATAATCACGGGTCCAGCGTCTATTGCCAGCCGTGCCGACGTTCCCAGCATTTAATTCTCGCCGCCCAAAAGTTTTCTGCATGCAAATCACCTCTATGCCCAAATTCAATTCCATTACTGGCGCCATCCGCGCCCTGGCAATGGACGCCGTCCAGCAAGCCAACTCCGGCCATCCCGGCATGCCGATGGGTATGGCCGAGATTGCCGAAGTCGTGTGGCGCCATCATCTGCGCCACAACCCAGCCAATCCGAAATGGGTAGACCGCGACCGCTTCGTGATCTCCAATGGTCATGGTTCGATGCTGCATTACGCGCTGCTGCATTTGACCGGCTATGACGTACCCGTCGACGAACTGAAAAAATTTCGCCAGTTGGGTTCTAAAACTCCAGGCCATCCGGAAGTTGGCATAACGGCGGGCGTGGAGACCACCACTGGACCATTGGGACAAGGATTGACCAACGCGGTTGGATTCGCGCTGGCAGAAAAACTTTTGGCGGATACGTTCAATCGCCCAGGCCATGCGATCGTCGGCCATCACACTTATGTCTTCCTCGGCGACGGCTGCCTGATGGAAGGCATCAGCCATGAAGCTTCGTCCCTTGCCGGCACATGGCAATTGGGCAAGCTCATCGCCTACTATGATGACAACGGAATATCCATCGACGGTGAAGTCAAAGGCTGGTTCACCGACGACACGAAGAAGCGGTTCGAGTCCTACGGTTGGCAAGTGATCGGCCCCATCGACGGACATGACAGTGCAGCCATCGAGGCCGCTACGGTAGCCGCCAAGGCAGACATGACACACCCTACGCTCGTGATATGCCGTACGACTATCGGCATGGGCGCGCCCACCAAAGCCGGTACGGCCGATGCACATGGCGCTCCTTTGGGTGCGAGCGAAATCGAAGGTGTGCGCAAAGCCATCGGCTGGAGCCACCCGCCATTTGAAGTGCCAGCGGAAGCCTATGCCGCGTGGGACGCCAAGCTTGCCGGTCGCAAGTTTGAAACCGAATGGAATACGCGCTTCGCAGCATACAAAGCAGCGCATCCGCAACTTGCCGCCGAGTTCGAACGCCGCGTCGCCGGCAAGCTGCCCGATACCTATCCGCAAGCATTGGCCGGGTTGATCGCCAAAGCGCAAGACAAGGCCGAAAGCGTTGCCACGCGCAAGGCTTCGCAGCAAGCCATCGAAGCGCTCGCGCCTGCGCTGCCCGAACTGCTCGGCGGCTCGGCCGATCTGGCAGGCTCCAATCTGACGCATTGGTCGGGTACTAAAGATTTCTTCCCGGGTGTCACGGGCGCCAATTACATCAATTACGGCGTGCGCGAATTTGCCGAGATTGCAATTGCCAATGGCATATCCTTGCATGGTGGATTTTTACCTTACACGGCGACCTTTCTCGTGTTTTCCGATTACTGCCGCAACGCTATTCGCATGGCATCTTTGATGGGCTTGCGTCAGGTGATGGTGTTTACGCACGACTCTATCGGAGTCGGCGAAGACGGGCCGACGCATCAGCCGGTCGAGCATGTCGCCTCGCTGCGCTTGATTCCGAATTTGAATGTCTGGCGTCCGGCCGACACGGTTGAAACGGCGGTAGCCTGGGGCGCGAGTCTCGAACGCACCGACGGTCCATCGTTGCTTGCGCTGACGCGCCAAAACCTGCCGTACTCGGCGCGCACCGATCAACAGATCGCCGACATTCGCCGCGGCGGTTACATCTTGTCGGACGCCACCGGCGCGAAAGCCGTGTTGATTGCGACGGGTTCCGAAGTCGGCGTGGCGCTCGCCGCGCAAAAGCAGCTTGCGGAAAAAGGTGTGCCGGTGCGCGTGGTATCGGTGCCTTGTACTCGTTTATTCGATTTGCAAGATGCGGCTTATCGCAACGGCGTATTGGGCGAACCTCGTAGCGAACCTCAGAGCAAAAGTCTGCCGCGCATTGCTATCGAAGCTGGTGTCAGCGACGGCTGGTACAAGTATGTCGGTCTGGACGGCGTGGTGATCGGCCTCGACCGTTTCGGCGAATCCGGTCCGGGTGGCACATTATTCAAACATTTCGGCTTTACGCCGGAGCGTGTGGTCGAAGCTGTCACACGCTTGCTGTAAAATGCATTTTGTTGGCGCGTCGGACCTCTTTTCGGGAGTCTGCCGCGCATGTCATGCTGTTGGAATAATTGTTTTTTGAATTGAGGATTAATGCTATGGCTATCAAAGTCGGTATCAATGGTTTCGGCCGCATCGGTCGGATGGTGTTCCGCGCTGCGGTCCAAAACTTTTCCGAGATCGAGATCGTAGGCATCAACGACTTGCTCGAACCCGACTACCTCGCTTACATGCTGAAGTTCGATTCGGTGCACGGCCGATTCGAAGGCGACGTGAAGGTCGATGGCAATACGCTGATCGTCAATGGCAAGAAGATTCGTCTATCCGCCGTCAAGAATCCGGCTGAACTGAAATGGAATGAAGTGGGCGCCGACATTGTCGTCGAATCCACGGGACTGTTCCTCGATAAAGAAACGGCTTCCGCGCACTTGAAAGCCGGTGCGAAAAAAGTCGTGCTGAGCGCGCCGTCGAAGGACGACACGCCGATGTTCGTGTACGGCGTCAACGACAAGAGCTACGCCGGTCAGGAGATCATCTCCAACGCATCGTGCACCACCAACTGCCTGGCACCCGTTGCCAAGGTATTGAATGACACATGGGGCATCAAGCGCGGCCTGATGACGACAGTGCATGCCACAACCGCTACACAGAAAACTGTCGATGGTCCATCGAACAAGGATTGGCGCGGCGGCCGCGGCATTTTGGAAAATATTATCCCGTCATCGACCGGCGCGGCGAAAGCTGTTGGCAAGGTAATTCCGGAACTGAACAAGAAGCTTACCGGCATGTCATTCCGTGTACCGACATCCGACGTGTCCGTCGTCGATCTCACTGTCGAACTGAACAAGGAAGCAACTTACGAACAAATCTGCGCAGCCATGAAGGCCGCTTCGGAAGGTGCCATGAAAGGCGTACTCGGCTACACCACAGAAAAAGTTGTGTCGACCGACTTCCGCGGCGAATCATGCACGTCGGTGTTCGATGCCGATGCAGGCATTGCGCTGGACAGCACTTTCGTCAAGATCGTGGCGTGGTACGACAATGAATGGGGCT
>DASUGV010000373.1:0-4227 GCA_036273835.1 Rhodocyclaceae bacterium | reverse complement strand
ATAAAAGGCCGGATGACAAAGCGGTAAAAACTGCGGACAAGCCTGCCGAGAAACCCAAGACCAAAAGCGACGACGAATTGCAAGCTCCCCAATTTGAGTTTGGCGGCAAGGGCGATTTCCAGTTCGAACAGGCATTGAATTTTCTCAAGGGCTTGCCGGTTGCGCAAAGCAAGATTGCGCAAGCGGATACCTCCATGCCCGTGGCTATGCCTATCGCAACACCGAGTGCAAAACCGGTAGCGAAGTAAGATTGCTGTGAGCGTGCGGCGATCCTGAAAATCGCCGCACGTTGATTCACCCTCTCCCGTCATTTATGCAGAAAGGGTATTGTGTGATGCGTCGTGAAACGGCTTATCGTTTGGCTGGCCGCAAGCATCATGAACATACCTCTGCGGTCGATGACACACTTCGTCAACGCGAGATTCGTTTCGATACACGACTGCCCGATCAAGCGGAACGCGCTGCTGAGTCGTTGAAGCGTATTCCGGGCATCGGTATCGAATCCCGTGGTCCACATACGCTAAAGATTAGCTATAGCGTGGCAGTACACAGTCTCGAAGATATCGAAGCTCATCTCGGCGAACTGGGTTTTCGCTTCGATCATTCGCTCTACAATCGCTTTGCGCGAGCTGCCGTACATTTTTTTGAAGGTACGCAGCGTCGTAATTTGATAGCGCCGCAGCGCCTCCTCAAGAAATCCAATGAGGTTTACATGAAAGCCTACGAACAGCACACGCATGGCGATCATGACGATACGCCCGTAGAGTTGCGCGATTACAAATAAAAGCCGCAGCAAAGCGGCGCTGCAAATGTCTGTGCTGGAATGATCGTTACGTAACGATTTTCAATGCAATCGTCCGGCAGATTCGAACAATGCCCGTGCCTCTTCGGGGTTGAATCGATAGGTGTGATTCGACAGATCGTCGCGTATCACCACTTCGCCATGTTCGGCCAATATGTCTTCAATTTCCTTGCGTCCCAATGACAGTAGCATGCTACGTATTTTGTCCCAGTCTAGCGGAAAATCATGCGTTACATTGCGGGGTTCGAATACGCGCAGGATTTCTTGGTGGTAGAGCCGCTGCAAAAGCGTTTCCATGTCTGTCATGAGCAATTCAGTGCGAGTGAGCGTTTGCGCCAATTGAGTGATCCGGTTCCAGCCATCGGAATCCTTGAGATCGGCGCCGGGAAGCTTCTGCAGAAACATGCCTTTTGCATAATCGGCGTTGGCGGCCAGCCATAGCGCGGCTGGCTGTTGTTCGGACTGCACAAGGTAGTGTTCAAATATTTCAGCCAATGTATCGCCCTCGACGGGTACGTGGCTTTGGTAAGGCTGCCGCGTATGACCCTCGTCCAGTGTCATTTGCAATCGACTGCTGCCGAGCATTTCAGTAAGCGACGCAGCGCTTCCGATCCCAGACTCTGTTTTGGCATAGCCTCGCAGATTGAGCGTTTGCGAACAGTCGATCACTAGCAATGAAACGGCGCCGTGGCCGCTCAACTGAAAGGTCAGCCGACCTGGCTGTTTGAGATTGGCCGCGATGATGGCCGTTACTGCGCACATCTCGCCAAGCAGATTGCGCACCGGCGGCGAGTAGCCGTGATCGGACTGGATCAACCGCCAGCTGTGTTGCAAGTGTACAAAGGCGCCGCGAATATCCAGCTCATCGAACAGAAAGCGTTGAACATAGTCTTGCATGGACATTGCGCCTTTAAGCCTTCAAGTTTTTTGCGAAGTTCGCTTCGTCAAAACCTACCAATAATTTTTTCCCCGTGTCGATCACGGGACGTTTGATCAGACTCGGTTTGGCGACCATCAAGGCAATCGCTTTTGCCTCGTCCATATCGCTGCGCTCGGCATCGCTCAATCCGCGCCAAGTCGTGCCCTGTGTATTGAGTAATTTCTGCCAGCCGACTTGGCGTGTCCAGTTCTGAAGAGCTTCGGTCGTCACGCCAGCCTTTTTGTAATCGTGAAAATGGTATGCGAGTCGTTGCGTATCGAGCCAGTCGAAGGCTTTTTTCATGGTGTTGCAATTCTTGATGCCAAAGATGTTGATCATTTTTTTCCGGATTTTTGTAAGGAGATATTGCGAATTGTCGCATTCTCACCGGGTTCAGGTCGATTGGTGAGAAAATGTCGGCCGACGTTCGATGGCATCATGCGAAAATTATTCGATGGGCACTTTGATGAAATCTACTACACGCTGGGCAATTTTAGCGAGTTCGATTCTCGCCATTGCAATGTCAATGACATTCTCTCCGGCGCTGGCGAGTACAGTCAGAAAATCCATGCCGTCCGCCAAGAAATCTAAATCCCAACATCATACGACGACCGTCGCATCGGTTTGCAAGACTATTCGCGTGAAAACCGCCAAGGGCTATCGGCGTAAGCGTGTTTGTACTGCCGTGGCGCGCGATCCGCTGCTTAGGAGCCCGATCAGTCAGAACGCGCTGAGCCAATCGTCCAGTGGCGACTCGGCGACAGAACTGAAAGCGCGTGTCGTACCTGACCGCGCTTACGCGGTCGACGGCGAAACGTTTTTCCATCAGGGGCGCAAATTTCGCGTACAGGGCATTCCTCCCGGCAGCATGGCCGTGGGCAGCGAACATGCCACGCAGAAATTGCAGATGGCTTTGGACAGCGGCGCAATTTCGATCGAGCCGATATCCGAGGACGATTCCGGTGTTGCCCTGGCAGTGGTGAAGGTCAACGGACGCGATGTGGTCGATCTGATAGGCGCTGCGAAGTAAACGGCAGTAGCCGAACAGATGTTCAATGCAAATGCCGCGGCACCTGTTCCACGGCGTCTTCCGGTAGTTCGGCATGCACGGTTTCGCCTTCGGGCGTCGGATACATCGGTGCGCCGCAATCTTCGCAATATTCCATGGCAAACCGGTTATCGAGTTGCACGATGTCCGTCACGCTGCATTCGCGTAGGGCCACTTCAATCTGGTTGAATATCTCCGCGCCGTCATCTTCCACGCCCAGTAGCGGCCACACGACACCATGCACGACATCGTCGCTGCCCGCCACCATGAAACTGATGCGGTATTCCTCCAATTGATTCTCATAGAACGCAGCGACGACAGCGCGTAGACGATTAGGTGGCACATTCAAAGTGGTTGTGAGAAAAGCCACCGAAGCGCGAATGGAGTAGGGGCGTGAAACGCGATCGGCGTGTCGGCTGGCCGCAAAAAAGGCATCCGGCAATACCAGCTCGATCGCACAACCGGCCAGCACGGATGTTAAGCATGCACCACCTTGCGTGCGCCATTGCGTCGTGCTTTGTTCGCGTGTGCCATCGGTTTCTTGCCAACGGAAGATGGGTTCTCCATGCTTGAAACTCACTGCAGCAAGGATGTAGCGCACGTCCGACAAAAAGCGCGAGGTTTCCGGCAAGGTCTCGGCATCGACGACGAGATCGTGTCCATGCTCTGCTGCCCAACCAAGCTGAGCGGCAAAACGTGTGGTTTCGCAATAGCCTTGAGGCAATTGATCGGGACTAAATAAAATATCCGACAGCGCGAGTTCGATGTTATCGGCGAGCACATGCGCCGTTAGATGCACGCGCAGATTTGCAAGCACCGCAGCCGGTAGCTTGTTGGCGGGAATGCTGAAGCGCGACCATGCCAGTATGGGCGCAGCGATTAGCAATATGCCCGTGCGTGCTTCGTTGATTTCAGCGTCACTCGAAGTTTTTTCTTCGATTTTTCGGGCACCGCATTCGGCGCGTGCCTCCAGCATATCGGCTAGCGCATCGTAAGCATTCGGATTGGCGGTGTAGAGATGATCGAGCGTTGCGTTGAGCGTCTCTTCGCTGCCCGAGCGCAGCAGCGCGTCGACCGCGAGGCTCAATCGGACTTGCCAAAATCCATCTTCCGCATGACTGCCCGACTCAGCCAGACCGGAGGCAAGCCACAACAATTCTTCCGCCTCGCGCGGCAGACTACTGCGACGTCCGAAACGCGTTCGTTTCATTTGCGCTGTCTTTCAAAAATTAATGGCCAAGTTTAGCATCCCCCTTAAGCGCGATATGCTGGCTCGCTCAATCGGGCAAAGTAAGCAGAGGAACGGCCTGCATTGCATCGGCAATACGCGGTAGCACGCCTAGACACGGTGCGGCGATACGTGCGTGCAGGCTCGCAATGTTTTCTGCAATGAATGGCATCTCGGGCGCCAGGGTGTTGGCGATCCAACCGGCTAGCGGCAGGCCGCGCGCGGCAATC
>DASUGV010000372.1:0-5430 GCA_036273835.1 Rhodocyclaceae bacterium | reverse complement strand
GGATGCGTAGCCGGATTCGCCGTTGCGATAATCGATTCCCGCCAGCCGTGCAGTGGAAGGCCCCATCGCAACATCCGACGCGCCCGTGTCGACGAAGAAGTTCACGGTAGCACCATTGATGGTTCCAACGGTTGAAAAATGCCCACGCGCATCGGCTGTCAGATTGACTGTCTGACCGTTGGCTTCATCGCCATGCGATTCGAATGCCATGATCGGCTGACCACCCAATGCCAAACGATTCTTCTTGCCATCGATCTCGACCGTCGCGCCTTCCCGATCGACATCGACCAGCTTGACGTTGCCCTGCACCTGTCCGACCGACATCGTTTTGGGTGCGCCACCGTCGATCACCAATACAGCCTTACCAGGGAACAATCCCATCAGTGCCACATCGGTCGCCAACACAGTAATCGGCACAGCACATAAAATGCATGCCAGCACAATGCGCTTACCGCAAAAGACAAAGTCCATGAAACCCATCGCAATCTTTCGTCATAGCCCTACCGAAGGGCCTGGTTATTTTGCCACTTTCCTGGATCGGCACCGGCTGCCCTGGCAACTCATTGCAATCGACGAAGGCAATCCCGTTCCCGCATCGCCCGATGCATTCAGCGGCCTGTGCTTCATGGGCGGCCCGATGAGTGTGAACGACGATCTGCCGTGGATTCTCCCCGCACTCGATTTGATCCGACAGGCGGTGGCGGCAGGCGTGCCAGTGATCGGTCATTGCCTCGGCGGACAGCTATTGGCCAAAGCCTTGGGTGGGGTAATCAGCAGCAATCCCGTCAAGGAAATCGGCTGGGGAACAGTGAGCGCAACGCGCACACCTGAAGCACGCCAATGGCTGGGCGACATGCAAGACTTCGACGCATTCCATTGGCATGGAGAAACTTTTGGCCTGCCGCAAGGTGCTGCACACATTCTCAGCAGCGCGTACTGTAGCAATCAAGCCTTTGTGATCGGCCCGCACCTCGGCATGCAATGTCATGTGGAAATGACCGAGGATATGATCCGGCGCTGGAACGAAGGCTGGGCCAAAGAACTCACCGACCCTGACCATCCTCCGCTTTCAGTTCAAACGCCAGCGCAGCAACTTGTGCGAATGCAATCGGCATTGCCTGTCATGCGCCAAACCGCGGAAAAGCTTTACACGCGCTGGATTGATGGCCTTAAGCGCACTTCATAGATCGTTATTCTCGCGAAGGCGGGAATCTACGTGAACCTCGACGCCTAGGTCATGGAAGTGAATTCCCGCCTGCGCGGGAATGAGGGGCTTATAACTTCATGTCGTCGACCTTATGCAGCCCGTTCCATTGGAATCACCGTTTCAGCATATATGCTCGACGCATTCCAACCGGCGATGACATGCATTGAAACGAAGTCTTCGAAATTTTTTACAGATGCCATGAGAATAATTTCAATACTGCGCCGTTTATATAAAAAAACAGCCAGAACAATCTGGCTGTTTTTACAACGACCGCTGCAAATTACTTCGTCATCGTATTCGAGTTCAGCGGACCGGGTTTCGTACTGGCTTTTGCATCTGCAGACGACCGATATGCACTGAATTCCGACGGCGATATTTTCTTATCGCGGTTAGTGTCCATCTTCTGCAGCGCAGTACCGTCGATTTGAGCAGCGAGCCCTTCCTGCGAATCGATATAGCCATCATGGTTCTTATCGACGTCGCTGAATCTCAGATCCTTGAAATCATCGCGTTGATCGCCATTCTTATCGCCAGCACTGCCACCGCTGTTACTGCTATTGTCGCTGCCACTATTACTTTGCGCTATAAGAGTGCGATCACCATATTGAGCCGCTTGAGTGAATGTCAGCGGCAGCATGGCAAAGCTGACACAGGTACCCACGGCGGCAATTTTGAGCACAGAACGTGTAGTCATTTTAAATTCTCCTCTAAACATACGATTTGCTTGAACAGTTCGCTTGGTCAAAAGCACTTGCTACATGCAATTAGCCGCATTTAACGTGCCCAACAATTGACGCGTAAGGCGGACTACTCTGCTTCTGGCACGGGGAATTTACGCGCTTGCGCGGCAATCGCCCGATGCGAAATTTAAATTTACGCGAAGGCAATGAGGCGATCTGTACGTTGTCGCACACAGCATGTCGATGACAAGCGAGTGGACTGGTTACCGTTCCGTCACATAAGTTCCGGGCGCATCCTCCAGTTGAGGATGCGTACGCTTTCCAAGCGCGGGCGCTTTTACGCGTGTGCCCATTTGCGGGCGAAGCCACGCGATCCAGTCTTCCCACCACGAGCCTGATGTCCATTCGCAGCGCTCGCGCCATGCCAAGGGCGAGTCGGTGCGATGGACTTCGTCCGCACAGAAGCGGCGCTTGGCTGGTATGACAGGTGGATTGACGATACCGAAGATGTGGCCGGAACTGCTGAGCACGTAACGCTTCTGCCCACGCACATGATTCATCACACGGAAAGTTTGCTGCCAGGGCGCGATATGATCGTCCTCCGTGCCGACGGCATACAGTGGTTGATTCACGCGTTGCAGACTAATCGGTTGACCAGCAAGCGTAAGCGAATCCGGCTGGATCAGCCGGTTGTGCAAATAGAGTTCGCGTAGATACCACGCATGCATCGTCGCCGGCATGCGCGTGGTGTCGGTGTTCCAGTACAACGCATCGAAAGGCGGCGGCTTCTCGCCGTACAAATAGCTATGCACGTAGTAGTGCCAGATAAGAGGATTGGACCGCAACAGCCGAAATGACGTTGCCATTTCGCTGCCATCCAGATAACCCTTCTTGCGCATGTTCTCGGCAAGGTAGTCGACGCTGCCCTCGTCGATGAAAACTTCGATGTCGCCCGGATGTTCGAAGTCGGTCAGTGCGGCAAACAGCGTCCAGTGCGCGACCGGTTGCTCATCCGCTGAATAGGCGCGGGCGGCCCATGCCATATAGATGGACAGCGCAGTGCCGCCGATGCAGTAGCCGACCGCGTGGACTTGCCTGGCGCCGGACAGATCGCGCGCAACATTGACGAGCGTGTCGATCCCCTCGGTCAGGTAGTCGTCGAAGGTGACGTCAGCCATTGTGGCATCGGGATTTTTCCAACTGGTGATGAACACGTCGAAGCCCTGATCGAGCAGGTAATGCACCATGCTTTTTTTGGGCACTAAGTCGAGGATGTAGAACTTGTTGATCCACGGCGTGACGATGACAATGGGCGTGCGATGTACCGTGGCCTGCGTGGGTTTGTAGTGAATCACTTCAAGCAGACGGTTGCGCGCGACGACAGCACCGGGCGTGACGGCCAAGTTCACGCCAACCTTAAAATCGCCCGGGTCGGTCATGCGAATCTCGCCGGCCTGTAGATCTTCAATAAAATTATGCCAGCCGCGCTTGAGACTTTCGCCTTGCGTCTCCAATGCCTGGCGCATAGCCAGCGGATTAGTCCAGAAAAAATTGGTAGGCGCCACAGCGTTGAGCCATTGCCGAGACCAGAAGGCCGCACGGCAGCGCTCGCTCTGCGACATGCCCGGCGCGGCGTGCAGCATGTCTTGTATGCGACGAGTCCATAGCAAGTACCAATCTTTGTAGATGTCCCAGCTCGGCAACTCGGTCCAGGCCGGATCGACAAAGCGCGTATCGTCCGGATTTGATTCGACGGGCTCGTCGCTAGGCAAGCCGAACATGCGACGTTGCGCGTGCGCAGCCACCGCCAGAAAATCCTTGTTGAAGGCCGTCATGTGTTCGGCCAATTCCTGCGGATGCAGCATCCAGGAAATCTGCGCATGCAATACCGGCGTAAACATGCCTAATGGATCAAGCTTCGCGCCAAGTTGTTCGCTCCAGGTGCGAATCATGAGGGCAAGACTGCTTTTTTCAGCGGGTGCGGGCGTGGCGGCAGGATTCTTGATCGAGCCATCGCGTGGAGCATTCATTCAGCACCTCCCGAATCGACGTCCTAAAATGAAAGTGCAACGCTTGATGGTTGCACGCGTTGATTATTGAGCCATTACAGCAATGTTTCGCTTGACTGAAGTCAATGCAACAGCGCGATAGACATCCAACCTTAAATATAGGTTCAGCTCACCGCTTTGCGTAAGGAGACCGACATGTACAAACATCTGCTCGTTTCCACCGACGGTTCGGAGCTATCGACGCATGCCGTGCGCAATGCGGTCAAATTCGCCAAATCGCTCGGTGCTCGTATTACTTTTCTGTATGTGCAGCCCGACTATCCCAGTCCGGTCGTTGGCGAAGGCGCGCTGATCATGGCGCCGGAAGACCGGGATGGATTCTTGCGGGAGGCGCGCGATCAGGCGGACAGAATTCTGACAGAGGCAAATCGCATGGCACAGGCCGAAAGCGTGATAGCCAATACGATTACCCAAGTGAGCGACGTTCCCTATCAGATGATCATCGCCACCGCCCAAGACGAAGCCTGTGATCTCATCTTCATGGCGTCGCACGGCCGGCGCGGCTTGGCGGGCCTGTTGATCGGTTCCGAGACACACAAGGTCCTTACGCACTGCAAGATACCCGTGCTGGTGTATCGCGAAAGCTGATGTATCGAGGTGTTCGCCATAACGCGTCGTTCCCGCAACAGCGGGAATCCACTACAAAGAATTAAGCCACATCGAGTTGTGGCTTTTCTTTGGCAAAAATGACGCATTACCTACACCGCGAACAAATGCTTCAAGCGCAAGGTCTCGCCACGTTCGATCAAACCGATCAGGCGATCGATGTTCGAATGCTTGCCAGGATTGGCGCGCGCGTCTTCGGTATGCTCTGCGTATAGCTCCAAACCTTTATTCGCCGCATCCGGCGTGATCGCACCGAATGTTTGCGCCAGATGGTTGTAGACCGCGAGCGAGCCGGTTTGGCCGGACTTGTTTTCGATGGTCGCCACGATCTCGCCCTGTGCGTCGAGCAACTGCACAGCAGCCAGATGAGAAATTCCGGGAAGATGTTTGAGGTTATCTGCGAAAGTCATGCTGATCTTTGTTGAACAAGTTACGAAGGCGCCAGTGTAGCCGAGGGCAGCGAACGCGTAGCGACGGCGCGCCTAAACGAGATGCCGGTTCAATGCCCAGGCAACATGCTCTCGTACCAGCGGCGAAGCATCGTCGCTTCGAGCCCGTAAAGCCGCGATCACTGCATCGGAAGTTGGCGCATTACCCAGCCCCACGGCAATATTTCGCAGCCAGCGCTCATATCCAATTCGCATAATCGCTGAACCGGCCATGCGCGATTCGAATTCTTCGCGCGTCCAGTCGAAGATATCCACAAGGCCTGTCTCATCCAGTCCGTTGCGCACTGCGAAGTCATCCTCGTCCGTCATGCGCGCAAATTTATTCCAAGGGCATGTTAGCTGGCAGTCATCGCAGCCATATACACGATTGCCTATCATCGAACGAAATTCTTCCGGAATCGAGCCTTTGAGTTCTATGG